>CAXGVD010000464.1:0-2508 GCA_964012695.1 uncultured Opitutia bacterium | reverse complement strand
GGGAAAGTGGGGCTCATTTGCTCGACGAGAGCAGGAACGAGTTTGTGGAAGAAGGGTTCGGAAAAACCGAGGTTGCGGCCATAGCGGATGGCGCGTCGAAGGATGCGGCGAAGGACGTAGTTGCGGTCGGCGTTGCCGGGGAGGATTCCGTCGGCTATGGAGAAGGCGAGTGTGCGGAGGTGGTCGGCGATTACGCGGAATGCGACGTCGGTTTCCTCCTGCTCGGAGCGTTTGGAACCTGTGGGGAGGGTTGAGGCGTAGGTCTTGCCGGAAAGAATCTCGAGTTGATCGAATAGTGGGCTGAAAACGTCGGTGTCGTAATTGGAGACTGGTTTGGAGAAGTCGGTAAAGCCTTTGGTGGACTGGATGACGGCGGCGACGCGCTCGAAGCCCATCCCCGTGTCGATGTGCTTGGCGGATAGCGGGGAGAAGGTTCCGTCCTTGGCTGCATTGAACTGGATGAAGACGAGGTTCCAGATTTCGATGCAGAGGTGAGAGTCGGCGTTGACGAGGGAACCATTGGTGTCGCCGTCGGGAGTGAGGTCGATGTGGAGTTCGCTGCAGGGTCCGCAGGGTCCCGTTTCGCCCATCATCCAGAAGTTGTCTGCCTTGCCTCCCGTTAGTAGTTGCTTGTCGGGATCTAGGTTATCCTTGCGGAGGAGGTTGGTCCAAAGGTCGTGGGCTTCTTGGTCAAAGTCGGCGGGTTCGCCTTCACCCGGTTTATAGACCGTGACGTAGAGGCGTTCCTTGGGGAAGCCCCAGACCTGAGTGAGGAGTTCCCATGCCCATTCGATGGCTTCGGCCTTGAAGTAGTTGCCGAACGACCAGTTGCCGAGCATCTCGAAGAAGGTGTGATGGTAGGTGTCGAGTCCTACGTCCTCGAGGTCGTTGTGCTTGCCGCCGGCTCGTATGCATTTCTGGGTATCGGCGATGCGTGGGTTTGGAGATTCGCGGTCTCCGAGGAAATAGGGCACGAACTGGTTCATGCCTGCATTGGTGAAGAGAAGGTTGGGGGAGTCCGGCAGGAGAGAGGCCGACGATACAATTTCGTGTTCCTTTCCAGCGAAGAAGTCGAGAAAGGACCGGCGGATTTCGTTTGCGGTCATGGGAATTTGCAAGGCCAAGAGTGGACGAACTGGGTTGCTCAGGCGAGTCTCTCTATGATGGCGGCGCCCATTTCGGTTGTGCCTATGGAGGGCGAGCCTTGAGCGACGTCTCCTGTACGTAGGCCGTCTCGGATGGCAGCCTTGACGGCGGCTTCGATTGCTGCAGCGGCTTCTTCGAGGCCAAAGCTGTAGCGAAGCATTAAGGCGGCGCTGAGGATCTGGGCGCATGGGTTGGCGAGGTTTTTGCCCGCTATATCGGGGGCTGTGCCGCCGGCGGGTTCGTAGAGGCCGAAGGGAAGGTCGTGCCCGTTTTGGTCCGCCCCAAGGCTGGCTGAGGCGAGCATTCCGAGTGAACCGCAAATCACGGCGAGTTCGTCGGAGAGGATGTCTCCAAACATGTTTTCGGTTAGGATGACGTCGAATTGGGTGGGGTCTCGGACGAGCTGCATGGCGGCATTGTCCACATACATGTGCGAAAGCTCGATTTCGGGAGCTTCTGCGGAGATTTTCTCAGAGACGAGGCGTCGCCAAAGAACGGAGGTTTCCAGGACGTTGGCTTTGTCCACAGAGCAGATTCGGCCAGCGCGAAGCTTTGCGGCTGTAAGGGCGACGTCGGTTACTCGCTCAATTTCGCTTGCCCGGTATACCATCGTGTCAATGGCTTCCTCTTCGCCTTGTTCGGTTCGACGAGTCTCCTTGGGTTGCCCGAAGTAGACGCCGCCGGTGAGTTCGCGTACGCAGAGCACGTCTATGCCGTCCTTCACTGTTTCGGGGCGGAGGGGGGAGAGGTCGCTTAGTTCAGGGTACAGGTTGCCCGGGCGTAGGTTGGCGTAGAGCCTGAAGGCCTTGCGGAGTGGGAGGAGGGCGGCCCGCTCGGGTTGTTCCTTCGGGGGGAGGTTTTCCCATTTGGGCCCACCCACGGAGCCGAAGAGGATAGCGTCTGAGGTTCGACAGGCTTCCAGTGTGGAGTCGGGTAGGGCGGTCCCGTGGTTGTCTATGCCTGCCCCGCCGACGTCGTGAGAGGTTGTTTCAAGGGCAAATCCGTGATGCTCGCCGACTTTTTCTAGGACTTTGAGGGCAACGCCCATTACCTCAGGACCTATGCCGTCGCCGGGAAGAGTAGCAAAATGAAGGGTCTTCATGCTAAATAATGAAAATCGGGAAGAATAACGTAAGATTCTCTCGCTGAAAGAACAAAACCCAAAATCCGGCGTTTGCCTTAGATAGAATTGACAAATGTGGAGAAAGAAGATTTTATGGCTATTCTACATTTACAGTCTAACCCTTAGGAAAAGGAGCGGGCACGACCCGCTTTTTTTTTTCCTGATTACTTCAACCATCAACAAGTCCACCAGATCATGAGCAGCGAAATTCTCGCCGTCCTCGAGTACATGGAAAAGGA
>CAXGVD010000463.1:0-2521 GCA_964012695.1 uncultured Opitutia bacterium | reverse complement strand
TTGCCGAATTCGTCGAAGGCGAGTTCCTGCCCGTTACGGACGCCGTATGCGAAACCCTCCAAGCGGGAACCGTCGGGTTCGCAACGCATGACGCCGCCCCGGTCAGGATAGAAATGGCGCTCGCCGTCCTTGCCCGTGGCGTGAATGCCCTTGTCCGCCACCGACCAGTAGAGTCGGCCGTCCGGCCCCATGGTCAGGCCGGAAACATTGTGACCGCCCTGCCCAACATGAATGGAGTAGCCTCGGCTGATGAGGGAGCGGGCTTCGTGGTGACCGTCGCCGTCGATGTCACGGTACCGCCAAACGTCTGGCTCCACGGCGGCGTAGAGGTCGCCCTCGCTCCAAAGGACGCCGGCGGCGATACCCGTGAGTGGAGTACCGAGTTCGTCATCAAGAAGGACGCGCTTGTCGGCCACGCCGTCTCCGTCGACGTCCTCGATGCGGACGATTTCCTCCTTCTGGACGGCGAGGTCGCGCCAGTCCCGAATCCCATCCTCGTTGCGGTCAGGCGGGGCGAAATGCCGTATGCCGGGGAAGGGTTGAGGCCCCATAGCTTTCTTATAAAAGGCGAGCTTGTCCTCGAGGCTGCGAATAGAGAGGTCGTGCTTGACCCAGGACCGGTGGTTGCGAAGGTCGAGGCTGGAAATTTTCCGGCGACGAACCCGAGTAGCGTAGGCCCGGCCTTGGTTGTCGAAGCTTATGCCGACGGGGCTGGCCACGACAGGGTTTTCCGCCCAGAGGGTCAGCTCCAGGTCGCCCGCCTTCTTGGGAGAAGGTTTGGGCCGGGCGAGCTTCTTGGAGACGGTGACGCCAGGTAACTTGAAGGTGTGGAGGTTGACCCAGAGGTTTTCGTTGTTCCCTTGGTTGACGAAGCGGACGAACTTGGCCGTGGTCGGCTCCAAGGAAAAGGTTTGGGCTCGGTCGCCGGAGCCGTCGCTGACTCCCTTGAAGACGGTTTTCCAGTCCTTGCCGTCGGCGGAGGTCCGAACCTCGAAGGCGTAGCGGCGGTTGCCGCGCTGGAAACCGACCTCCGAGGAGGAGAGAGCGACGGGCTCGCTCAGGTCGATTTGCAACCACTGGCCCTTACCCTCGGAGGACCAGCGGGTACGAAGGTTGCCGTCGAGGGCGTGCTCGGGACCGTTTCCAATCTGCGAGGAAGAGGCGGCGACACGCTCGATTTCGGCGGCGGTTGAAACATTGACGACGGCGGTGATGGAAACCAAAACGCCAAAGGCGCAAAGCAAGGAAGCGGTGGAAAAGCGACGCGGGTTGGACATAAGTTGAACGTGGGCGCTTGAGTCCGCAGAAGGGGCGGGCTCAAGGTTTGGCGCTCTTGGGCGGGCGCGGCATGGGGGCGTCGGTTTCCTTGAGCCAGGTCTCCAACCGGGCGTTGAGGGCGTGACTGAGTTTGGGACGGGCTGCGGCAAGGTTGCGGGTTTCGCCGAGGTCCAGGCTGAGGTCGTAGAGTTCGAGGGAATCGTCATCGTAGCGGCGAATGAATTTGAACCTACCGCTGCGGACGGCGCCGCCGAGGCGGTTCCCCATGTGCCAGGCGTAGTTAGGGTAATGAAAGAAGACGGCGTCGCGCTTGAGGTCACCGGTTTGCCGAAGCAAGGGCAGGAGACTTTCGCCGTCGAGAGCCTTGCCGGCCTTCGGAGCGAGTCCCGCCAGCTCGAGAAAAGTCGGGTAAAAATCCATGCTGATCACAGGGACGTTGCAGATAGTGCCGGGTTTGATTTTTCCCGGATGGCGAACGATGAGCGGCACGCGCAACCCGCCCTCGTAAAGGTGCCCCTTGGCGGCTCGAAGGGGACGATTGTCGGCCACGCCCGCAAAGCCTCCGTTGTCACTGGTGAAGACGACGAGGGTGTTCTCGGCGAGCCCAAGCGCATCGAGGGCATCCAGCAAACGCCCCACGGCTAAGTCCATGGCCTCTATCATGGCGCCGTAGCGGAAGTCGTTGAGGCCGCGCCCCTTCCTGTCCTTGTACTTTTCCAGTAATGCTTCGGGCGCTTGCATGGGCCAGTGCACCGTGTAGAACCAGAGATGGGCGGTCCAGGGCCGGTCCTTGTTCTTCTTGATAAAGCGCACGGTTTCCTCAACAAGACGGTCGGGCAGGTATTCGCCCTCGGCTCCGTCCTGGAGGGCGGCGTTGCGGTAGGGAGAAAAGAAACTGGGCGGGCCGCCGTAGGAAGTGCCGCCGACGTTCAGGTCGAAGCCCTGGCCCGTGGGCGAAAGCGGTTCCGCCACCTGACCTCGCGGGCCCGAAGCTGGGGCCACGTGCCACTTCCCGAGAAAGGCGGTAGCGTAGCCGGCCTCCTTCATGCGCTCCGCGACGGTGACGTGTTCGGTGGCAAGCTCCGGAACAAATTCGGCCGGTTGCGGACGGTCGTCCTTGGGAAAGAAAAGGCCGGGCAGGTGCGTGGTCAGTCCGATACGGGCGGGCGCCTGTCCAGTGAGGACAGCACAACGGGTAGGCGAGCAAACGGGAGCGGCGGCATAGGCGTCCGTGAAGCGCATT
>CAXGVD010000462.1:0-2530 GCA_964012695.1 uncultured Opitutia bacterium | reverse complement strand
CAGGAGAGCAACCCGGACAAGGCCAACCCGGACAAGGCCAACCGGGCCAACCCTCCTCCCCCGGCGAAACGCCCCTCTCCAACCCGGAAACCGCCCAAGCACTAGCCCAGACTCTCGACTCCTTGGACCAAGCACTCAACGCTTTCGAAAACCCATTCGGAGACGACGCCTTCCCCGGCGATGCCTTCCCCTCCGACTCCCCTCTCGGGGAAGCCGCCGCCCAAGCCGCCCAAGGACAACCCGCTCCGGGTCAGCCAGGTCAACCCGGACAACCGAGCCCCGGCCAACAGGGCCAACCCGGACAACCCTCACAATCTCAAGCCCAGGCTCTCGCTCAGGCGGCCCAAGCCCTAGCTCAGGCGGCCCAAGCTCAGTCCCAAGCCATGGCCCAAGCCCGCGTCCCCGGACAGCAGCCCAAGAGCGAAGGCTTCCAACCCAACTCCGCCGAAGGCGCCGCTGTCCAAGCCGGAGCTCTCGCCTTCGAAGACCTCCCTGCCCTTCAGACCCGTTCCAAGCTGGAATGGGGACGCCTTCCCCCCAAGCTTGCCAAAGACCTCATGGACGGGAGCCGAGAAAATGTCTCAGGCGAATATCGCCAACGCGTTCAGGCCTACTTCCGAGCAATCGCGGAAAAATCCAGACAACAGAAAAAGTAAGGTCACCCGCCGCCGAACCTCTTCCTCTTCATTCGTACTAGACCTCCCGTGCGCTTCCTCACTTTCATTCTCACGTCGCTCTTCACGAGCACCCTCACCTTCGCCGCCCCCGGAGAAGCTGAGGAAACCGAAACCGGCAACCCCTTCCAAAAAGACAAGGTCGACCAAGCCATCGACAAAGCCATTCGCTTCCTCATCAAGAAGCAACAGTCCGACGGCTCCATCCACGACCGGGGCAACCAGACAACCATGACCGCCCTCTCCCTCATGGCCTTCGCGGCCGTCGGCAACCAACCCATCCTTCCCACCGAGGAAGGACGGGTCATGAGCCGAGCCCTCGACTTCATGCTCCGCGAGGATAGGCAGGACGACCACGGCTACTTTGGCAACCGAGACGGCGGACGCATGTACGGGCACGGCATCATCACCCTCATGCTCGCCGAAATGCTCGGCATGGGGCTGGACGATGCCCAGGACAAGCGCATCCGGCAACGTTGCCAAAAATCGATTGATCTCATCCTCCGCTCACAAAAAGTCCGCAAAAGCCCCTCCCACCAAGGGGGGTGGCGCTACAGCCCTGACGCACGCGACGCCGACCTATCCGTCACCGTCTGGCAACTTATGTCCCTACGCTCCGCCAAGAATTCCGGCCTCAAGGTGCCCGCCTCCTCCATCGAGGAAGCCATCGGCTACCTACGCCGCTCTTACCACTCCCGCCTCGACGCCGAAGGAAATCCCGAAAACAAAAAGTCCGGCTTCGCCTACCAACCGGGCGGACACCCCGAATACACAACCACCGCTGCCGGACTCCTCGCCATGCAGGTCTGCGGGGAATACGAATCACCCTTCGTCAAAGGCGCCGCCGACTGGCTCCTCGACAACGAACCCAACACGGGACGTAAATTCTTCTTTTACGGCACCTACTACTACGCCCAAGGCATGTACCAGCGGGGGGGCGACCACTCCAAAATCGCACGCAAGAAGGTGGAGGACCTTCTCCTCAAGCTGCAACGCGGAGACGGTTCTTGGCACGGCAGCGGTTCGGAAGGTTCCGCCGGTCATGTCTACACCACCTCCATGGCCGTCCTCGCCTTGGCCGTGAAGTACCACTACCTCCCCATCTACCAACGCTGAATCCGAGCTTTCCTTTTCCTGAAAGCCAATATCCGGATACTACCTCGTACTTGATTTCCGCGTTTTAAGAAAAACGGCTACGTAGACGCCTTCGCACTCGGCGCCTCCCTTCGCTTCGCCCTTGACGCTTCGACCCAGCAACGTGAAGCTTCCGCCTACCAGCTTCGGAAGCGGTCGCCATGAAGGGCCGACGTCTACGTTCTATCTCTCGCCATGTTCCGGCGTTTCTTATTCTGCCGGCAGTGGTTTCCTGCGGTCCGTCTTCCGAGGAACCCGCCGCTTCTTGGGAACCCACGCCCCCTTTCCGAGCCGAAGAGGAAATCTTTCAATACCTCAAGGGCCGAAAGTTACCATCGCGAATCGGATCCACTGGTAAGGCCCTCTTTTCCAGGCTTGCAGAAACACGGACGGGCGTTTCCTTCGTCAACGAATTCCAGCCCGACCACGCCCGTAACGCCCTCTACTCCTCCGGCTTCTCCTGCGGAGGCGTAGCCATAGGAGATGCAGACGGCGATGGTTGGCCCGACCTCCTCTTCACGGGCGGCCCCACCCCCAACAAGCTCTACCGCAACTTGGGTGACTTCCGCTTCCGTGACGTCACAACCGCCTCCGGACTGACAGCTGGCGGAAACCCATGGTCCGCCGGAGCAGCCTTCTTCGATTTCGACGGGGACGGCGACCTCGACCTCTATGTCTGCAACCATGAAAGCCCCAACCAACTTTGGGTCAACGACGGCACA
>CAXGVD010000461.1:0-2534 GCA_964012695.1 uncultured Opitutia bacterium | reverse complement strand
CT
Source organism: uncultured Opitutia bacterium (assembly GCA_964012695.1). Taxonomy (GTDB): domain Bacteria; phylum Verrucomicrobiota; class Verrucomicrobiia; order Opitutales; family Seribacteraceae; genus CAXGVD01. The sequence goes on along the minus strand of CAXGVD010000461.1, from coordinate 2,532 downwards.
TCGCCCAGGTCCTTATCAGTGAGTGCGGCTTCCAGTTCGGTGGAGGGAATCAGTTTGTCGTAGGAGGCGATGAGTTCTTCGCCGCCTCGGAAGTCGATGCCGAGGATTCGATCCTTGTTTTGGTAAACGGCTCCCACGCCTACCAGGACGATGGTCCATGAGAGAAGGAAGGCGAGCCTTCGGTGCTTGTGGAAGTCGATTTCCGCCCTGGGTTCCGTCTTCTCAATCGCCGTGCGGGTGATGAGGTTTTTCACGCCGGCCCGCAGGAGGGCCTGCATGAGGAAGCGGCTCACCACCAAGGCGCAGAACATGGAAACCAGTATCCCGATTGCCAGGGTCACGCCGAATCCCTTCACGGGTCCCGTGCCCAACCAGATGAGGATGGAGGCGGTGATGAGAGTGGTCACGTTCGCGTCGATGATGGTGGAGAAGGCTTTTTCGTAGCCGCCGTCGAGGGCGGCTTCCGAGCTTTTGCCTGCTTTGAGTTCTTCCCTGATGCGTTCGAAAATCAGGATGTTGGCGTCCACCGCCATGCCGATGGTGAGGACTAGGGCGGCGATGCCGGGGAGGGTGAAGGTGGCCTGAAACAGCCCTGCGAGAGCCGCCACCACGAGCAACACGTTTGTGGCCACCGAGAGCACGGCCACGACGCCGCCCGCCTTGTACCAAGTGATCATGAAGGCGATGACGAGTACGGCGCCGAGGAAGCATGCGCTCTTGCTGCTCTCGTAGGCGTCGTCCGCGAGGGTGGGAGAGACTTCGTACTTTTCCCCGATGTCGAGGGACACGTCGAGGGGGTTGTTGAGGATGTCCGAGAGCATCTTGGCCTCTCTGGCGCTGAAGGAACCCTCGATGACGGCGGCCCCTCCGCCGATGCGTTTCTTCACCGTCGGGTAGCTTTCCAGTACGCCGTCCAGTACGATGGCGAGCTGGCCGATACGGGTGCCAGTCGCCATGTTGGCGATTCTGCCCGTGAGGTCGGCGAATTTCTCTCCGCCCTCTGAGGTGAAGTCGAGGGCGACGTACCAGCCACCCGTTTGGTTCTGGCGCGGGGCGGCCTGCTCAACGATGTCGCCGGAAGCCTCCGGAAGAGTCTCGATCCAAACGGCGCCTTCGTTCGGTTCAGCTTTGTTTTTGCGCATGGCGGTGAAGAGGATTCCCGCTTCGTTCACCCAAGTTTCTCCTTCGGTGGGGTTCTTGGGGGCGTCGTCGTCCATGGACACGACGTGAAAGGCGAGTTCGGCCGGTCGTTGCAGGTCGTCGATCATGCCCGGCTCGTCCTGCGTGGTAGTTCCGGGAATCTGCACTTCGATTTCCGTGTCGCCTTTCTTGCGGACCATGGTTTCGGCTACGCCGAAAGCGTTGAGGCGCTCGTTCATGATTTCTACCACTTTGTCCATGGGGTCGACCTGTCCAGGACCGGCGGATTTGGTGGCGTTGGCGTCCTTCTCGGCCAGCTTCATGGTGAAGGCGATGCCGCCGCGAAGGTCCAGCCCCTTGCGAATCGCCGTCTGGGACTGACGGAGGAGAGTACGGAGGACGAGGTCGTTGCGGTCCTGTGGGTCTTTTTCGTGGGCCGCTCGTATGCCGGGCTTGACGAGGAAGGGAACGATGCGGGAGGCGACCGTCCCGATCACCCCTCGCGGCGGCTCGAAGTAGGACGCGTAATCGAGGCCGTTTTCCTGCCCGAACTCGCGGAAAGTCCGGAAATAGCGCAGGTTTAACCGGCTCGTGTCCGGTTCCTCGCCTTCCTTTAGGGAAGCCAGATACTCGGCCTTGTCGTCGTCCAGACGGGGTTTCAGGGCGGCGTGGACGGAGGCGAAGGTGACGTAGTCCGGATAGAGCGTAGCGTTGGCGTCTCCCGTGGATTGGGATAGTGCGTATTCTCCGAAATCACGGTCCTCGAACGGCGTGATCAGGGCGATGCTGACAAGGACCAGAAAGGCCGTCAGCAGGAACTTCCACAAAATGGTTTTCGGCATGGCTTGGCGTCGGTAAGGGTTTTTCGCGTCGGCGAAGCGGCGCGGTGAGGCACCGGAAGGTGGTGGCGAGGGAAAGTCAGTCTAGCTTGGCGGCGATGGCCTCTCTGGCGACCTCCACCTTTACGTTTTCACCTATGCGGACGACGAAGCGGTCGTCCTTTACGCCCGTGACGGTGCCGTAGAGGCCGCCGATGGTCTTCACGTTGGCGCCTTTTTCCAAAGCCTTGACCATCTTGTCGTGTTCCTTCTGCTTCTTGCGCTGGGGGGCGATGAGAAGAAACCAAAAGGCCACGAAGATGAGAATCATCGGGAGGAAGCCCATGAGGCCGCCACCGCCTTCGCCTGGAGGGGCCATGGAAAGAAGGTGGAGTAAAGCGAATGCTTGTTCCGAGTGCATGGTTTTTGAGAAAAAGATGCGAAGAATACCGGACCGAGGCCGCTTGGCAAGCGCCTTTCAAGCGCGGGGGAGGGCGTTCGCACGGCCTGCGGGTGAATTCTGTTTTTTAAGTGCTAATGGGGGATCTTTCTTGCCGCCCGTCCATCCGGGTTC
>CAXGVD010000460.1:0-2545 GCA_964012695.1 uncultured Opitutia bacterium | reverse complement strand
TCGGGTTCGGCGTGAGGCGCCGATGCGCCAGGCGGGACCGCACCAGCGCCGGATAGTGGCGTCGGAGACCATGAGAAAAGCTTGTTCCTCGGCACCAAGGAGGTAGCGGGATCGGAAGAAGGCGTATTCGTCTAGGCTTGCGAGGGAGGGACTCTTGCCGATGGTTGTTTCCGCGAGAAGGCGGATTTGGCGGAGGGAGTTCGTAACCACGACGACGTTTTTTCCAAGGGTGGCGGAGTAGGAGCGGATGGAGCCGTCGGGAGAGACCAGTCCGACGTAGTCGACGCCCGAGACGGTTCCCGAGACGGCTTGTGCGTCGTCCCGCTTTTCCGAGGTTTGGAGGCGGCGAAGGGCAAGGGAAGCGACGAGGGCGTCGGTTTGCTTGGCTTCGTAAAGGATGGCCACGTCGGTTCCGGTGCGGAGAAAGGGGTCTCCGCCAGTCATGGCGACGGAGGCGATGAGGGAGGGGCCGAGGAGGCGGCTTAGTTCGGAGAGGGGGAGGCAAAGTTGCTCCTGATACTTTTCTTTGCTGCGAGCGCTTTCCGCCCGGTTTTCGGAGAGGCGGAGGAGGGGAGTGGTGCGTAGGGCGGTTTCGTCGAAGACGGCGAGCATGTCAGAGAAGGAGGCGAAAAAGAGGGCGTGTTGGTCTGCAGGGATGTGGCTGGAGAGGACATCGAGGTCGGGTTTGGCCTCTCCGAGCAAGTTCTCCCAGTCCATCTCTTGAATGGTAATGCCTTTAACTTCCTTGATTGGTACAGTGGCGTTGCCTTCAGGAGCGAGGCTGAACTCGCGGTCAAATTGAAGGTTCTCGCTGAGGGCTCGGCCGCCCGAGAAAAGGTCGAGTGTGTCTTCCAGTCGGCCCCGATTAGGGCGGAAGGGACGGCGATTGGGTTCGTCCAGGTCGTCTGTCTTAACCGCAAGCTTGCGTAGAGCGGCGGAAGCGGCGTTGGCTTGGTGCCGGAAGCGGGCGGCGCCGGGGTTGCGCAGGGTTAGGAGTTGCTCGTAGTGGTTGCGTTTGGCCCGAAGAAAGGCGATTTCAGGATCATCCGCGTTGGGCGTCTTTTTCGTGATGCGGAAGGAAACGGGTTCGCCGAAGCCTTCGCCTTTGAGACGGGGAAGGAATAGCTTGCCGTTGACGGGGAGCTTCTCCGCTCGCACGGACAGGAGGAGGTTGACGGGGTTGTAGCGGTTGCGGTTGCGGACGCTTAGGCGTTGGTTGGGCTGGAGGCTTTGGGTGAGGTAGGTCTCTTTGGCGTCGGAAGTGGCGTAGGGCAGCCAGTCGGGACGCATCACGCCGTCGCGCCAGCTGTGGTTCCAGTGGCGACTGCCGCTTGGGATTTCGCCCGAGGTGATTTCGAGGTCGGCGAGGCGAACTTGAAAGTGACTTGGCGCGGCGAAGGCCCCGAGGATTGGCGAGAGAGTGGCGAGAAGGACTAGAAGGCGTGGGAAACGTTTCATGACTTGGGGATTTGCAGGATTTGTGCCCGTTCGGCATTTTGTAAGGCTGAGTCACAAATGACTTCCAGTCAACGGGAAAGGGATGCCCCGGGAGCTTTCGCGGTACTTAGGCAAGTCTTCAGTTAGACATAAAACGTTTGCAAGGCATACGTTTTGCGCCCGTTCGATGGGATCTGGGCATTTAGGCGCAGTTGGCCTCTCGGTGGCATTCCCCCCTTGCTTCTCGAAGTGCGCGAGGGTACAAGAAACGACCTATTCGTAAGGTGCGAAGAATGACAATCAAGGTTCCTGCTGGTTCACTTGGCGCTGGGGCGATGGTCTTGGCGTTTTCGTCTTTGGTGTCCGGCAAGGTGGACTTCAACCGCGAAGTGCGCCCCATCCTGTCCGAGAATTGCTTCAGTTGCCACGGCTTGGACGAGCAAAAATCGGGCCTGCGGCTGGATTTTGCGCCTTTCGCCCGCAAAGGGGGAAACTCGGGTAATCCCGCCGTCCCGCCTGGAAATCCCGAGGCGAGCGAACTCTTGAAGCGCGTCACGGACAACGGGGACGACCGCATGCCTCCCAAGGGCGAATCTTTGACGGCGGCTCAAGTGGACGTCCTGAAACGTTGGATAGCCCAAGGCGGCGAGTACGCCCGTCATTGGGCCTATGTGAAACCCTTTGCGGAGAAACCGCCCGAGGTGAAGAATGAAAAGCTCGTTCGTAACCCCGTCGACCGCTTCGTACTCGCCCGACTCGAGAACGAGGGGATTGGTTTCTCCGAGCCCGCCGACAAGACCACGTGGTTGCGCCGCGTAAGCCTTGATCTGATCGGCCTGCCGCCCACTTTGGAGGAGGTGGACGCCTTCCTCGTAGACGACTCGGCGGAGGCGAAGGAAAAGGTGGTGGACCGCTTGCTGGCCTCGCCCCGCTATGGCGAGCATTGGGCCCGGCAATGGCTCGACCTCGCCCGCTATGCCGATTCCAATGGCTTCCAGGCGGATCAACTCCGGGACAGCTGGGCCTTTCGCGACTGGGTTATCGAGGCGATGAACGCGGACATGCCTTATGACCGCTTTACCATCGAGCAAATCGCGGGGGACCTCCT
>CAXGVD010000459.1:0-2546 GCA_964012695.1 uncultured Opitutia bacterium | reverse complement strand
TGCAGGGTCGGGGCACGCCAAAAAGGCCTTTCCCGCTTGCTTCCGTTTTTTCCGCTCTTAGACGTAGGAAGGATATGAGCAAACCAGTTTTGTACATTAAGAACGGATGTCCGTGGTGCGTGGATGCCTTGGACTATTTTCAAGCCAAGGGCCTGGAGTTGGAGGTCGTAGACGTACGGGCGGAACCAGCCCGAATGGATGACTTGCTGGACGCCAGCGGGCAAAGCAAAACGCCCACCTTGAAGTATGACGACTTCCTCGTGGCGGACTTCGACCTCCAAGAGTTCGAAGCCGCACTCGCCGCAAATCCCAAGGCCAAGAAAGCCTTGGGGATGTAGATAGCATTTCTCGGGCTGTCTGCCGGCAGCGGCCTTGCTACCTCGAGCCGGCGCAAAAGTCGGCGAGACGTTCGAGGCCTTTCTCTATGACTTCGTCTGAGGTGGCGTAGCTGAGCCGTACGTAGCCTTCCGCTCCAAAGGCGTGACCAGGCACGACGGCCACCTTTTTCTCTTCAAGGAGTCGGTTGGCGAAGTCTTCCGCGGTGAGGCCGAGGGCAGAAATGTTGGGAAAGAGGTAAAAGGCGCCTTGGGCTCGTTGACAGGTTACGCCTTCGATGGCTTCGAGTCCGGCGAGGAGCTTGAGGCGGCGGCGGTCAAAGTGGACGAGCATTTCGCGCACGGCGGCCATGGCGTCGTCGGCACGTTCGAGGGCTGCGAGGGCGCCATACTGTGCGAAGGTGGTGGCGTTGGAGGTGGTTTGGCTCTGAAGAGAGGCCACGGCCTTGGCCACGGTTTCGTTCGCCACGAGAGTGCCGAGGCGCCAGCCCGTCATGGAGAAGGTCTTGCTGAAGCCGGCCACGGTGATGACGCGCTCGGCGGCGTCTTCCGAGAAAGAACCGGGGCTATGATGGGTGACACCGTCGTAGAGCAGGTACTCGTATATTTCGTCGGACATGATATAAAAGTCATGCTCCGCCGCCACGGCCACGAGGGCTTCAAGCTCCTCTCGGGAGTAGATGGCGCCGGTGGGGTTGGAGGGGCTGTTGAGGATGAGCATGCGAGTCTTTTCGGTAACGGCCTCGCGAAGTTGATCGGGGGTGATTTTGAAACCTTGGTCGTCCCCAGCCAAAACATACTTGGGTTCCGCCCCGGCAAGTTTCGCCATTTCAGGGTAACTGACCCAATAGGGAGCAGGGATAAGGACCTGATCTCCAGGCCCGCAGGTGGCGAGTATGGCGAGGTAGCAGGAATACTTGCCACCGGGGCTCACCACCACTTGGGAGGGTTTGACGGCGGCTATGCCGTTCTCCTCCATGTATTTCTCCGCGAGGGCCTCCCGAAGGGCGGGCAGACCGGCGGCGGGGGCGTATTTGGTCTTTCCCTCAGCCAGAGCCTTGGCGCAGGCTTCCTTGAGGAATTCGGGCGTGTCGAAATCGGGCTCGCCCGCGCCGAAGCCGCAGACGTCTTCGCCAGCGGCCTTGAGGGCCTTGGCCTTGGCGTCGACCGCCAGCGTTGGAGATGGCGACACATTGGCCGCCCATGGAGACAAGGAACCGTTTTTCATGGGTTTGTGAATCGGGTTGGTAAACGTAGTTGCCCTCTGGGCAAGCCGTTTTCCGAAAAAATCACTCGATGGAAACGTAGACATCCTCCCTCAAGGGGAGGGCTTCCGCCATGCCCTCGGGCTTGAAGGACCGGACGCCGAGGTCGAGGTCCGTAGCTGCTGCCGTGATGCAAAATCGGGTCTTGGAACGGGTCAGGGCGTCCCGTCCGTCCAGCGTTTTCGGGACCCAGTCTTCGCCCACTTTCTTAAGGCTGACGAGGGCGAACGACCTGTCGGGAACGCCTCGTTTGCCGAAGTATTCGACGCGGAGTGGAGTGTCGTAGACATCGTCCAAGGCGAGCCGTATACTGCACAGGTCGGGCTTCACCTTCCGAACCCACGCAGGCGGGGAGAAAGAATAGAGGTGCGAGGGCCTACCCACCACCTTGCCAGATTTCTCATACTCCGCATCCCAGAAGACAAAGGGAAGCATGAGGTCGAACAAGGAATGACTCAGCCCCGCTCCCAAGGGAGTGAACAAGTTCTTAGCTTCCAGCTTTTCGGGATTCGCTCCGTACTCGCAACGCAGGACGACGGGCTCGGGCCCGTTATGCATAAGGAAGCAACGGCCTTTTTCGCCGGCTTGCGTAGCGGGCAAATCCAGGCGCATCAAGCCGTGCCCCAAGGCCAAACCGCTCAGAACACCTTCACGAACGACCTTTTCGGCGCCTCGGGCCTGCCGCTCCACCCGAAACTTCAGGCTGTAGCCGTGATGAAAGGCTTCCTCGGCGGGGTGAATCCCTAGGTAGTCCCGGTAACGCTGCAAGCGCTCTGCGGCTTCCTCGTCGGTCAGGTATTTTGAATCGAACCCGCGGGCGGGAAAGCGCTTGGGCTTGCCGAAAAGCGAGGGGAGCGAAAAGGCTAAAGCCGCCGCAATTGCCAGTGACGAAAGAAACTTCAGGCACCCCTTCACTCCGCAGATCGCATACATCCGCAGACGAATG
>CAXGVD010000458.1:0-2561 GCA_964012695.1 uncultured Opitutia bacterium | reverse complement strand
CCAAAGGCTGGAACACAGGAGGAAAAAGTGGCCGCCGCCGCCAAGTCCATACTCCCGCTGGCGGAGAAGGCCAAGGAGCTTGGACTGAAGCTGGGGCTCTACAATCACGGGGGCTGGGGTGGCGAACCCGCCAACCTCGTGGCCGTCTGCCGGGCTCTACGCAATGAGGGACACGAACAGGTGGGCATCGTTTACAACTTCCACCACGGGCACGGACAAATCGAGACTTTCCCACGGGCCCTCGACGCCATGAAACCCTACCTGCTTTGCCTCAACTTGAACGGCATGACGGGGCCGGGCCAAAAGTTCCAAAAGATCCTTCCCATCGGACAAGGGAACGCCGAGGCGGCGATGATCAAGGCCATACTCAAAAGCGGCTACGACGGCCCCATCGGGATCCTTGGCCACGTCGCCTCCCGAGACGTGGAAGTGGTGCTCCGGGAGAACCTGGACGGCTTAAGGAAGCTGACCGGGGAGCTGTAAGCCCTCTTACAAGGCGGCGGCCACGGCGGAGAGGGTGTCCTTGGCGTCGCCGAAGAGCATTTGGGTGTTCTCCTTGAAATAGAGAGGGTTTTCCACGCCGGAGTAGCCGGTGGCCATGCCGCGCTTGAGGGCGACGACGTTCTTGGCTTTCCAAGCCTCGATGACGGGCATGCCGGCAATGGGACCAGTGGGGTCTTCGAGCGCGGAGGGGTTGACGATGTCATTGGCGCCGACCACGAGGACGAGGTCGGTATTGGGCAGGTCGTCGTTAATTTCATCCATTTCGAAGACGACGTCGTAGGGGACGTTGGCTTCGGCCAGAAGCACGTTCATGTGACCGGGGAGGCGTCCCGCAACGGGATGGATAGCGAAGCGTGCATTGACGCCGGAGGCTCGGAGCTTTTCCGAGATGTCCTTGACCACGTGCTGAGCCTGGGCAACGGCCATGCCGTAGCCGGGCACGACGACGACCTCCTTAGCCTCCTTGAGGGCGGCGGCCACCTCCTCGGCGTTGGTTTCGGTCACTTCGCCTTGCGGCCCTTCGCCGGAAGCGCTTGAGGAAGTGGTTCCTTCGTTGGCCCCGAAGCCGCCGAAGATGACGCTGACGAGGCTTCGGTTCATGGCCCGGCACATGATGTAGCTGAGGATGGCTCCGCTACTGCCCACGAGTGCGCCGGTGATTAGGAGGAGGTCGTTCTTGAGCATGAAGCCGGCGGCGGCGGCGGCCCAACCAGAATAGCTGTTGAGCATGGATACGACCACGGGCATGTCTGCCCCGCCGATGGCGAGGACGAGGTGAGCCCCGAGGACTAGGGAGAGGGCGGTGATGACGAGCAGGCTTTGGAGAGCGGGATCGTGGGCCTGCTGGGTGAATTGCCAACCGAACCAGACGGAGCCGAGAACCATTGCAAGGTTCAGCCAGTGGCGGGCGGGCAGGAGAAGAGGTTTGCTCCCGATGGAGCCGCGAAGCTTGCCGAAGGCGACGACGGAACCGGTGAAGGTGATGCCCCCGATGAAGACGCCGAGAACGATTTCTATCTCGTGAATCAGCTTCTCCGTCCCGTCGTATTGGGCGGGCGGGTCGAGGAAGCTGACGATGCCTACGAGGACCGCCGCCGCGCCCACGAAGCTGTGTAGGATGGCCACGAGTTCGGGCATGGAGGTCATCTCCACGCGCTGGGCGAGGAAGGCGCCAACCAAGGCCCCGCCCAGCATGAGAGGGACGAGTAATTTGAAGTTCGTCACTTCCCCGCCGAAGAGGGTTACGAGCACGGCGATACCCATGCCGAGGATGCCATACCAATTTCCACGCCGGGCGGTTTCCTGCTTGGAGAGCCCCCCGAGGCTAAGGATGAAGAGTACCCCCGCCACGAGGTACGCGGTGGTCTGGAGTCCTTCGCTCATTCCTTCCGAAACATCTTCAACATGCGGCGGGTGACGAGAAAGCCACCCGCTACGTTGATGGTGGCGATGAAGATGGCGATGCCCGCCAACCAGGGTTGGTCTCCGGATACAAAGAGCATGCCGCCTATGACGATGATGCCGCTTATGGCGTTGGTCACGCTCATCAGGGGAGTGTGTAGGGCGGGCGTGACGTTCCAGATCACCATGTAGCCCACGAAACAGGAGAGGGTGAAGACGGTGAGCTGGTCCAGGAATTCGCTCGATCCCTTCCAGCCAAGCCCCAGCAACAAGACGCACAAGGCGCCCAACAGAAAGCCGGGCTTGAGGAGAACGTTGCCGGAGGAACCGGCGTCCGACGGATCGCTATCGGCGGAAGCCGCCACCTTTTCGACGGGATCTTCTTTCTCGTCGGCCTTTTGGGGTGTGGAGGGGGATGGTTCTGCGGGCTTGGGTGGGGGCCAGGTGACCTCCCCGTCCTTCACCACGGTGGCGCCTCGGAGGATTTCGTCCTCGAAGTTGATGTCGAACGCATCCGCCGTACCGAGAAGCCGTAAAAGCTTGGTCAAGTTGTTGCCATAGAGCCGGCTGGACTGGGTGGGGAGGCGTGAGGGCAGGTCGGAATAGCCGAGGATGGTCACGCCGTGCCGGCGGACGGCCTCGCCCGCCTCAGTCAG
>CAXGVD010000457.1:0-2579 GCA_964012695.1 uncultured Opitutia bacterium | reverse complement strand
ACCTGCGGACTCGCCCTCGCCGAGAGCGAACGTTACCTGCCGGACCTCGTGGACGAACTCGATGCAGTACTCGGCGCCGCCGGTCTAGGCGAGGACTCCATCGCCATACGCTCCACTGGTTGCCCCAACGGATGCGGCCGTCCCTACCTTGGGGAAATCGGGCTCGTGGGTAAATCACCCGGCAAGTACAACCTCTACCTCGGAGCCGGTCTCGACGGTGCACGCCTTAACAAACTTTACAAGGAAGCCCTCGATCACAACCAACTCGTATCCGAACTCACCCCCATCCTTAAGCGCTACGCTGAGGAACGTGAAACCGACGAACGCTTCGGGGACTTCTGTATCCGGGCCGGCTACGTCAAGGCCACCGAAAAGGGGCCGGACTTTCACGACTGAGCCGAAACGCTCCGCGCCGTTCGCCTCTTACTTCGCTTTCTCACATTTCCTCATGGCCCCACGACGAGGACGCGGCGAACCCCGCCGAGAGCGCCGGACCCACGCCGACCTCGGGGCCGCTCTCTCCACCTTGGACGAGGAGGAAGCCCTCGCCTTTGTGGAGAGCGCGGAGGAAGACCCCTTCGTCCTCGTTCTCGACCAAGTGCAGGATCCCCGCAACCTCGGAGCCTGTCTGCGTTCGGCGGACGGCGCCGGCGTGAATCTAGTGGTCATTCCCAAGGACAGGTCCGTCGGTCTCACGGACGTTGTGCGACACGTCGCCGCCGGGGCCGCCGAGAACCTCGCCATCGCCCGGGCTCGAAACCTCGCCCGCTTCCTCCGCGAACTCGCCGAGCGCGGTCTGCGTCTCGTAGGTGCTTCGGACCGAGCCGAAAATTCCCTCTACGACATCGACCTAAATGGTCCTCTCGCCCTTGTCCTCGGGGCTGAAGGCTCCGGCCTGCGTCGCCTCACCGCCGATTGCTGCGACGACCTCGCCCAACTTCCCATGAAAGGCGCCGTGGACTGCCTCAACGTCTCCGTGGCCGCTGGCGTATGCCTCTTCGAGGCCGCCCGCCAGCGTGCGGGCGGAGAGAAGTAGGTCCCATTGGCCCTGTAAGTCCTATTGCTGCAATACTGCTCGGCGCGTTCTCTCGCTTTGCTCCACCTTCAGCAAGGCCCATTCGCAGGTGGCCGCAAAGATCCCCGTGAAGAGCAGGTCGCTGAGCAGGGAGTTGCGCAGAAAGATATAAGCCGGAGGGAAAAAACGCGGGTCTCCCAAGGTGACGGCCTGCCACCAACCTTCCAAAGTTAGGGCGTATTGGTAGCTGCCGGCCGTTTTCGGGCCGATCCAGACGAAGGTACAGGTGATCAGGTAAAAGAGAACGGAACCCGCGGCCGCGCCGCCCAGCACGGTACCCCAGTTTCTGCGCTTGGCCACCAGACGCCCCAGCCAAAAGACCAAGGCGTAGGAACCGTAGGTGGCCAGCATGAAGGGCTCCAGCATGCTCTTGCCGTAGCTTGGGTTCAGGACCAAGTCGGAAAGGACGACCGCCACTGCCGGTAGAACCCACGCCGCCGTCCCTCGCAGGTAAATCGCGCCGCAGAGGAAGAGGGCCGCTACAGGGCTGAAGTTGTTCAGCCCCGCGTGCTCCAAGGGCAAGTGTCGGGCCCAGCCGACCACCAGGATGAGGATTGTCGCTGGCAGGAAAAAGGAAGGGCGAAGGAATTCTTTACCGGATTGCTCGTCATTCGTCACGACGCCATAAATGAAGAAAGCGGGACGAAACCGCAAGGTCTTGTTCGTGTTCTTGAACCGCTCGCTCTCGCACCTCAAAGCCGGAGAAGCGGACGTTCCTTCCTCATGATGACCAGATCGCGGGCGTCCTTCCGGAACTTGCCGGCCTTTGGGCGAAAGGCGATTCGGCGGAAGCCCAAGGACTCGTAGCAACGCAAGGCGGGCAGATTGGAGTGAAAGGCATTGAGCGTCACATTTCGGTAGTCCAGTTCGCCGAACCCGATTCGCAACAACTCGCGGCACAATGTCTTTCCGTAACCTTGGCGACGCTTGTCGGGGTTCACGATGACCCGGCACAGGATGCCGGCCTTCTTGTCGTCGTCCACCAGTTCCCCGTAAGCCGCCAAGTCCTCTTCCTCGTCGATGCCTGCGAAGGGGTGGAGGTTCGTCCGGCTCAGGTGGTTTAGGAATTCGAGAGGGGAGGGTATGCTTTCAAAGGTGTTGCCCGACCACAGCCTGCGCGTCTGTTCCGTATCAATCCACGAGAGAAGGGTGGGGGCCAGGTTCGGCGAAAAGGGAGTCACCTTCAAGGCGGGTTCCTTCTTGAGCGAGGGAAGCGGCGGGGGCATGATTTTGGACTTGGCGGCGTTTAGGCGGGTGGGTTTCGATAGCGCTTCCGCCTCAAGGTTTACGGAGGTTTTTGGACTTTGCCCTGAGCAATTCGGCCGGTTCCGGGCGGAGGCGCGAGATGGGGTTGCGGTTCGGGAGGTAGGTACCTCCCGTTTGGCCCAAAATCTCTTGAGCCTTTTCGTCGAACTTGGTCGCCTCGTCGAAGTCGTTCTTGTTCAGGTAAACCATCGAGCCCCTGCCCTACCAGTTCCCGCTCTCCGCCGAGGACAGCATGAAG
>CAXGVD010000456.1:0-2581 GCA_964012695.1 uncultured Opitutia bacterium | reverse complement strand
TTCGATTCCGCGCTTTTTGCGCAGGCCTTCCGCCTTGGCGGCGTTCTCGGTGTTCATGCCCGCCACGACGAAACCTTGCGGACCGTACTTTTGCGCCTTCTTCTCCAGCTCGGGCATGAGGGCCAGGCAAGGCCCGCACCACGAAGCCCAAAAATCAAGCAACACCCCCTTCTTCCCCTCAGCCAGCTTGCCCAAAGTCGTTTTTTCTCCCGTTGAGGTGGAAACTTCCAAATCCATCGGAAGGCGAAGCTTGACCATGGCCGCCATCTGTTTTTCGCGTTCTCGAGCCCTCGCCGCCTCGCGTCGAGGTTCGATGAAGGCTTTGAGTCTCGGCCCGAGTTCGCGAATCTCCTCTTCGCCGATTCCCCCGTCATAGCCTTTGCGAAAGCCCTGCAGGAACAGGTTCAACTCCTGTGGGCTCAATTCAAACTGCCGGGAGAGATTGCCCCCCAAAGAAGCGCCGAACACTTCCAATATCCGGGCGTCCTCTACCGATACTTCTGCTGCATCCTTTTCAGCTTTGTCCTTCTCGGCCCAAGCGACCGAAGCCGAAAGAAGCAAGGTAAAGAAAAGATAGCGGCAAGGCACTTGAGACAGGCTATTCATGACGAGAAAGGCGTCATCCTTGCCGAAGCCGGCCTCGTTGTAAACGGGAAATGCCCCCGCCCTGCAAACCATCAAGGCGTTTTCTTCGGGTTTCTGCCTCCGCATATGCGGCAATCGTAGCCTTGAGGGGAAGAGGTCAAAGTACCCCTGCCCTTCCGATAAAAGGCACAGCCGGGAGCGTGTACTTTGCCCAACGAGGAAACCCAAAAGGAAAGACGGGAGAAGCCGTTCGGCGGCTTTTTCTCCTGCTCGAACAGCTTGCTCGGCAAAAGTGGGCGAGGCATGGCCGTCTTGCCTCCCATTTGTTCGTAGGCGAATGGCGTTTTCCACACCCCCGCGCTCATTCGCTTGGCCTTCATCTGAGCCAAACTGAAGGGGCCGTACCGTTGCGTCTCGTTCTCCAAGTGCCACCCTCGCCCGGAAAGAATCGCCTGTCTGCTGAAGCTCAATCCGCCCCCTGCGGGCAAAACCTCGGCCAGCTTCAGGTTGTCGGCATCGAAAGCCCGCTTAACCTCCAGTCGCACGCGGGAGCTCAGCAACTGTTCCTCGGTGAAGCGGAGGGCCTCGCGGTATCCGGGCTGCTCCCGCCTTGGGAAGCCCACTCCCCACGCACGAAAACGTACTTGAAAGTCACCCACCTGCACATCGAAGACGCCGGGGGAAATCACTCGAAACACTTCGTAAGTCGGCTTAGAGATGGGAGTGGCGGGCGTCGAAATGGAAGTGGCGTTGGCGGAACTAGGAGGAACGGACGGCCCCGACAAGTCCTCTGCCTCGAACAGCGGAGGAACCTCTTGACCGACCCCCACTTGAACAAGGAAGCCGAAACCGAGCACCACGAGTACGAGCCACCGAGCAAAACTTCTCATTTCAACTCTCACAGCCACCTTACTTAAACTGCGCGCTTGCCACGGGCAATGGTTTTGTTAGGGTTCTCCGCCCTTTGAATCCCGCCAACCACTGGAGAAGTCATGAACCTGCGAATCGCTCGCAAAGTCCTCAAGAACGAAGAACGCTACGCCGCCCACCAATTGGCCGAAGCCCAAGCCATCGTGGCCCGCTGGGAACGCAACGCCTCTCAGGCGCCTGCCCCCGAGGCTAAGAAGGAACCCACCGAGGAACCGGCTCCCGAAGAACCGGTGGCGGAGGAACAGGAAAAGCCCGTGGAAGAGCCTACGCCCGAACCGGAAGCCACCGAAGAGGAAACCGTTGCCGAAACCGAGGACGCCCCCGAAGAGACGCCCGAGGAAGAACAAGCCGACGAGGAAACTTCCGAAGAACCTGAAGCAACGGACGAAGAGGATGCCGACGACTCTGAAGAGGCTACCGAAACTGAAGAGGCTACCGAAAGCGAAGACGCCTCCGAATCCGAAGACGAGGAAAAGGCCGGCTGAAGCCGGTTCCCTGCCTGCGCGACATGCCCCGACCTGATTCCGACACCCCCGGCATCGGCTCGGAGCAGCCCTTCTACCACTACGCCCGGAACGACTGGCGGGACGACCGCAACCTGCTGGAAGAAATCGCTCTCCTGATCGACGACCTGCACGGTCCCTACGACCGTTCGGAACCGGGCCCCCAACGTTTTCGCGAGTGCGTCACGCGCTTGCGAAAAAACGGCTACGACAAGCACCCAGACTCCCTCATCCTCGCCGCCTGGGTCCGAGAAACCTTGGAACAATTCACCCGCGAGGAAGGGGGCTACAATCTTAAGTCCCGTGCCCTGCCCTTGCCCCCCGACCTAGACGACGAACTACACCGCCGCCGCAAGGTCCAAGAACTGAAGGACGCTGCCCAAAACGCCGCCAACGAGGAAGACCCCGAAGATGCCCCCGACCCCATCGCCCTCCTCCCAGACCCCAAACTGCGGGCCTTCGCGCGAGAACGTGCCGACGCCTTCCACAACGGCGACTCCGCCGCCTACCTAGCCTCACTCCTCGAAAAGGAGATCGCAACCTCCCTCGGCACAAGCAGCGAC
>CAXGVD010000455.1:0-2588 GCA_964012695.1 uncultured Opitutia bacterium | reverse complement strand
GGGAAGTCGTAGCCGGACTTTCGCGGGTACTTGCCCGAGATTTCGTCGCGGATTGCTACGGCGGCAGCGTTGTAGACGTTTGCGAAGGCCTCGATGAAACCTTCGGGGTGGCCGAAGGGGATGCGGGTGTTCTCGGCGGCCGCGCCGGTTACGTAGCCGTTGCCCCGGCGATAGGTGACGCGTGGAGCCCGGGCGTCTTTGACGAGAAGTTCGTTGGGGTCTTCCTGGTGCCACTCCAAGGACTTCTTGGTTCCGTATACCCGGATGTTTAAGTCGTTCTCGTCGCCGTTGGAAACTTGTGAGGCGTAGATTATGCCTTTGGCTCCGCCCTTGAAGCGGACGAGGACGTTGCCGTCGTCGTCCAAGGTGCGGCCGGGTATGTTGACGGAGAGGTCGGCGCAGAGCTTGTCGATTTCCAGACCCGTAATGTAGTGGACGAGGTTTTCGGCGTGCGTGCCGATGTCTCCCATGCAGTTGGAGATGCCGGCGATCTCGGGGTTGGCCCGCCAGTTGGCAATGGCCTTGTCCTCCCCCGTGAGGGCGGTGATGGCGTAGCCTTGCGGGTACTCGCAGACGACCTTGATGATCTCGCCCAGTTCGCCCTTCTTAACCATATCCTTGGCCAGCTTGACCATGGGGTAGCCGGTGTAGTTGTGGGTGAGGGCGAAGACCTTTTTGCTTTTGCGGATGATTTTGCGCAGTTCGCGGGCCTGGGCCAAGTCGTAGGTTACAGGCTTGTCGCAAATCACATTGAAGCCGGCTTCCAAGAAGGTTTTGGCGACTTCGAAGTGCAGGTAGTTCTGCACCACGATCGTGACGAAGTCGATGCGCTCCTCCTCGGGCAGGTCCGCCTCGGCGGCGGCCATTTCTTGGTAGCTTTTATAAACGCGCTTGGGGTCGAGATACAGGTCTTTGCCCGAGAGCTTGGACTTCTTCGGGTCGGAGGAAAAGGCCCCCGCCACGAGTTCGATTTGTCCGTCAAGGTTGGCGGCAGCTCGGTGCACGCCGCCAATGAAGGCCCCGCGTCCGCCGCCTACCATGCCCATGCGTAGTTTTCTTTTCATGGCTCTTGGTTCTTCGTTCTTGGTTCTTGGTTCCTTATCTTCGGCTTCCTGCTCGGTTACTGGCGTTCCTTGTCGAATGCGGAATCGAAGGCCAGGTTGTTAGGCGTGAAGTCGAGTTCCCGAACAAAGTCGCAGGATTCCTCGGCCCCGTGGAAGCGGTCCATGCGGCTGTCCTCCCACTCCACGGAGAGGGGGCCAGCGTAGCCTATGTCGTTGAGGGCGACGATGATTTCCTCGAAGTCCACGTCTCCGCGTCCCACGGAACGGAAGTCCCAGAAACGGCGAGGGTCGGCAAAGGTGGTGTGGCCGCCAAAGACGCCCACGGAACCGTCTCCGTGGCCCCACCAAGCGTCCTTCACGTGGACGTGGTAGATGCGTTTGGCGAAGGTCCGGATGAACTTCACGTAGTCCACGCCTTGGTAGCCGAGGTGAGAGGGGTCGTAGTTGAAGCCGAAGCGTTTGTGGCCCTTTACAGCTTGGATGGCCCGCTCGGCGGAGGCGATATCGAAGGCGATCTCGGTCGGGTGCACTTCCAGAGCGAAGTTCACATTCTGCTTGTCGAACTCGTTGAGGATGGGGCCAAAGCGATTGGCGAAATCTTCGAAGCCCTTATCCCAATAGGCTTGGTCGGTGGGCGGGAAGGCGTAGATGGAGTGCCAAATGGAGGAACCAGTGAAGCCGTTGACCACGGCGGGGAAGTCGTCCTTCTTGCCTCGTCCCGGCTTGCAGTCGATGAACTTGCGGCAGGCCTTGGCGGTCTTGGCCATCTTCTTGGCGGCTCGGCGGCGGACCTTTTCGGGGTCGCCCTCGCCCCATACGTCTTCCGGGAGGATGGCCTTGTGGCGCTCATCGATGAGGTCGCAGATGGCCTGTCCTACGAGGTGACTGGAGATGGCGAAGCAGGTGAGTCCGTGGTCCGCAAGAATTTCCCAACGCTCTTGGCAGTACTTCTTGGAGACGGCGGCCTTGTCCACGTCGAAGTGGTCGCCCCAACAGGCGAGTTCGAGGCCGTCGTAGCCCATTTCCGCGGCCTTTGGGGCGAGTTCGGTGAGGGGGAGGTCGGCCCATTGGCCGGTGAACAAGGTGACGGGTCGTGCCATGATGGTATGTCGGTTGGTGGGTCTTGCGCCGGCGAATCCGGCACCTGAAGAAAAGGGCCGAGTATCTTGGGAGAAAAAAAGCCCCCTGCAAAGCTTTTTCTCACAGGTTGCCGACGTTGTTTTCGCTCCTTGTTCACATTAATGTTCGGGCGAGGTTTGTTCGAACAAGGAGGGTAAGCTCACGTGCGGTAGAGTTATTCGTACCGTGAGCCCTGGGAATAGAGCGTGCGGTCAGGGACGGGACACAAGAATTTTCTTCGCGGCTTTGGAGCCGAGGGAGAAGGGTTTGCTTCGGCCCACTCGGACTTCCACGGCGTCGGAAGCGAAGTCCCGTGAGAGCACCTCCACGCTGGATCCGGGAACGAGACCTTTGCGGCGTGCGAAGTTGAGGAAGTCGGGGCTTTGGTCGGTGACCAGCTTGACC
>CAXGVD010000454.1:0-2589 GCA_964012695.1 uncultured Opitutia bacterium | reverse complement strand
TGGGCGGCCCCTCCGTTATGCCGCCCCAGCCGCGGGGCATCTGGAAATCCACCTACAGTGGAGAAAAGTGGAAGACGGCGACGGGCCCTGACCGCTACCGCAGGGGTCTTTATACCTACCTGAAGCGAACCAGCCCGCACCCCGCCATGATTACCTTCGACGCCGGAACCGGCGAAGTTTGCCAAATTCGCAGAATCCGGACCAACACTCCCTTGCAGGCTCTCGTCACGCAGAACGACGAGGCCTATTTGGAAGCCGCTGGCGCCTTGTCTGTCCTCATGCACAAATCCTCGGACCAGCTTGACGAACAAATTATCCACGGTTTCCGTAGGGTGCTGGCCCGTCCGCCCGAACCAGTCGA
Organism: uncultured Opitutia bacterium; assembly: GCA_964012695.1. Classification (GTDB taxonomy): domain Bacteria; phylum Verrucomicrobiota; class Verrucomicrobiia; order Opitutales; family Seribacteraceae; genus CAXGVD01. The sequence goes on along the minus strand of CAXGVD010000454.1, from coordinate 2,228 downwards.
ACTCAAGAGGCTGAGCGAGCTTTGCCACCAACTGAAAACGGAATTTGCTGACCCCGTCGCCTTTCTCGCCGCCGCCCGGCTCAAGGAGGGGGACCCTTCGCTGGTCGCCCTCGCCGGCGTCCTGCTTAACTTGGACGAACCCCTCATGAAGCCCTGAATCATGGACTTTCCGATCCCCCTCCAGCAAGCTCGTGCCTCGACCCGCCGCCACTTCTTCGGGCAGGTCGGCCTAGGCTTCGGCGCCATCGCCCTTCAGCAACTGCTGGCCCGCAACGGTTACGGAACGGAGGAAAAAGCGGGTTTTCGCATTCCCGCCAAGGCGAAGTCGATCATCTACCTTCACATGGCTGGCTCCCCTTCGCAAATCGACCTCTTCGAGCACAAGCCAGCCCTGACCAAGTTCCACGGCAAAAACTGCCCCAAGGAATACCTAGAGGGCAAGCGCTTCGCCTTCATCAAGGGTACGCCGAAAATGCTCGGGCCGGTCTTCGACTACAAACAGCGTGGCCAAAGCGGCCAGTGGATCAGCGAACTCCTGCCGGGATTGAGCTCCGTCGTCGACGACGTCTGCGTGATTCGTTCCGTAGGCACCGAGCAGTTCAATCACTCGCCCGCCCAGCTCCTGCTCCACACCGGGAATCCGTTGCTCGGGTCTCCTTCCATGGGCTCATGGGTCACCTACGGGCTGGGAAGCGAAAACGAGAACCTGCCTGGTTTCGTCGTCCTCGCATCCGGCGGCAAGACTCCCAGCGCGGGCAAGTCTCTCTGGGGCTCCGGCTTTCTGCCCACGCTCTACCAAGGTGTACAGTGCCGCACTGACGGCGGCGACCCCATCCTCTACCTGTCCGACCCCAAGGGTCTCGGACGTAAGGCCCGCCGAAAGACCCTCGACGCCCTCAAGGATCTCAACAAGCACCAGCACAAGCATGTCGGCGATCCCGAGACCCTCACCCGCATAGCCCAATACGAACTGGCCTTCCGGATGCAGACCTCCGTTCCTGGCGTGATGGATCTCGGCAAGGAACCCGAGCACGTACTCAAGCTCTACGGCGCCAAGCCCGGCCATGTCTCAGAGGCCGAATCCGCCGCTGATCCCCGCAGGCTCTACAAGGGCAACGATCCCACCTTTGCCAACAACTGCCTCTTGGCCCGCCGCCTAGTCGAGAACGGTGTTCGCTTCGTCCAGCTCTACGACTGGGGCTGGGACCACCACGGCTCCTCCCCCGGCGAGTCCATCGACGAAACCCTCCCCATCAAGTGCCGGCAGATAGACCGGGCCATCGCCGGACTCATCACCGACCTCAAACAACGCGGCCTCTTCGAGCAGACCCTCATTGTCTGGGGCGGTGAATTCGGGCGCACTCCAATGATGCAGAACAATGTCAACTCCACCTTGAAGAAAGGCCGCTACGGGCGCGACCACCACCCCTACGCCTTCACCATGTGGATGGCCGGGGCCGGCATCAAGCCTGGAGCCTACGGGCAAACCGATGAAATCGGCTATTATGTAGCGGAAAACCCCGTCGGCATTCGCGACATGCAGGCCACCATCCTCCACCAACTCGGCCTCGACCCCCACCGTTTCAACTTCTCATATCAAGGCCTGAACCAACGGCTTATCGGCCCCACCGAGGAAGGCAAAGTCATTCAAGGCATCCTAGCCTAGTAGCCGGGAGCTTTTATCATCGATGAAAAAAAACACCCTTTTCCCATTCTGCGTAAGCCTCCTGCTTGCATCCCTAGCCTTCGGCGCCGAACGGCCCAATATCCTCTACCTCTACGTTGACGATCTGGGCTGGGGTTCCATCGGTCCCAACGGACAGTCCGAGCGCAAGGCACGAGGCGAACCCTTCGTCCTGACGCCGAACCTTGATAGATTGGCGGAAGCCGGAGTGAATTTCCGGCGGGGTTACGGTTGTACAGTCTGTTCACCGGCACGTTCCTCCCAGCAGACCGGTTTTCATCAGGGCTACACCTTTGCCGACCGAAACGACCCGGACAACGCCAAGAAGGCCATCCGGGCGGAGGACCTGACCATGGGCGAAGTCCTCGCCAAGGCGGGCTATGCCACGGGCTACTGGGGCAAATGGGGCTATGGAGGTTCCAAGGATATGGACCATCCTGTAATTGATAATGTGCAAACGTTACCGACTTCTCACGGGTATAAACACGTTGTCGCAGAGCTTCATCATGTTCGGGCGCATACCTTTTTCCAGCCGACCCTTTGG
>CAXGVD010000453.1:0-2589 GCA_964012695.1 uncultured Opitutia bacterium | reverse complement strand
TGGCCTCCAAAACCTTGGAAAAGGCGTTACGTGAAATCGAGCGTCGCGGCCTGAACAGGTATGAGAAAAGCGATTTTGGGGCGGAAGCCGAATCTGAAGCAAACCTGCAGGAGGCGGCCTGACGAAGTTCGCCCCTCGGAAAAAAAGAGCTTGTTCGGGCATGTGATGTTTTGACCGGCCTAGGGTTTTCATCAAAATGTTCGGATTTTGAATACTTGTCACGCGATGTCGAACGACGCGAACCAACCATCTGGGACCGGGGCTCCCGCCGAACTGGTGCAGTTGCTGATGAAGTACCAGCGGCGAATTTTCGCTTACGTATACACTTTAGTGCCTTCGCGTAGTGACGCCGAGGACATCCTTCAGGAGACTTGCGTGACCATTTGCGAAAAGTTCGACCAGTTCGAATCGGGTACCAACTTCTATTCGTGGGCCTGTCAAATCGCCTATTGGAAGGTACGAGCGGCACGTAAGAAGTTCGCCACCGCTAAGGTGGTCTTCAACCAAGAGGTGATGGACGTGGTCTCGGAGACTCGGGTGGAGATGGAGGAGGAACTGGATGTCAGGCACGAGGCTCTGGCTCGTTGCCTGCAGAAGCTGAATGAGCGCGATCGCCGAATGGTCCTCACCCGCTATGAGAGCGGTAACAACGTTGCCAAGGCCGCCCAATCCTGCGGTCGCACCATACAGGGAGCCTACAAGGCCTTGACCCGCATACGAAAGGCGCTGTTCGACTGCGTGTCTTTTGAACTATCCCTCGAACATACCCGATGAGCCTAACCGACAAAGAGATACTCGAACTCCATGAATTGCTGGACGATTTGGTGGAAAACAATCTGGCGGGCGCTCGACGCCAGCGGTTGGAGCAGTGGTTGCTGGAGAGCGAGGCTGCGAGGCGACACTATGCCCGTTTCCTTGACATGTCCGCCAGCCTCGCCCACTACGCAGAGGAACGTATCTCCGATGAGGACGAGGAAGACTTCGCCTCTGAGGAGGAGGGCAAGCTCGTCCGTTTCGTTCGCCCCTTCCTGGCCGTGGCAGCTGCCGTTGCACTGGGCTTTTTCGGACTTCGAACCCTGAAGGATTATTCTGCGGGGGAGGGGAGTGGGGCCCCCGAGACGGTGGAATCCATAGGCGCAGGTGATTCGGAGCTTACCGAACCGGTCGTCGCCGACCTGGATGCCGTGGCCACTCTCACGAGTGCTGTGGGCGTGGATTGGGCGGCGGATTCCGAACTTCGTCCTTCGCTCGGCGAGTCCGTTCGGGCGGGCAAGTTGAAGCTGGATGCAGGTCTCGCGCAATTAGAGTTTCGCCAAGGCGCTTACGTCGTGCTTGAAGGCCCCGCCGAGTTCGACCTGACCCACGCCAACGAAGGCCATCTGCGCGTCGGAAGGCTGCGGGCCAATGTGCCGCAGGTGGCCAAGGGCTTCACCGTTGACACGCCCAAGGGCAAGGTCATCGACCTCGGCACCGAGTTCGGCGTGAACGTGGAGGAGAATGGAGTCACCGAGATTTTCGTCTACGTAGGCAAGGTGCTTTTCGAGGGTAAGGACCGGGACGCCGAACTCGCTTTCGAGGAACTGGAAGCGGGCGAAGCCGTCTTCATCGACGAGAAGGGAGATCTCACCTTCGTCGAGATGCCTTCGAACGAGTACGCGGGCGTGGCCGACCTCGCTAATCGTTCTCTGGAGGAGGCTCAGCGCCGCCATGCCGCTTGGGTGAACCTTAGCGAAGAACTAGCCGACGACCCCCGTAACGTCCTCTACTTCACCTTTGACGACCATCGCCCCTGGTCCCGCGACCTGCGGGACGACGCCCGCTCCCAAGGCGCTCGGAACGACGGGGCCATCGTCGGGTGCAAGTGGACCTCCGGGCGTTGGAACGGCTTGGGCAAGGGTGCCCTTGCCTTTTCGGGAGCCAACGACCGCGTCCGGTTCGAGTTGCCGTTGCGTCTGAGTTCCGCCACCTTGACGACGTGGGTCCGGCTGGACTACCTCGACAAGCGGGTGAATCCCATCCTTTGCGCTGAGCCGAAGACTCTTGGAGCCGTTTGCTGGTCCGTGGACGGAGCCGGGCGTCTCGTTCTCGGGACCAAGTCTGCGGACGGTTTCGCCAGTTACGTCTCCTCCGTCGCCTTCCGACCCCAGCGCATTTCGCGTTGGACGCACCTTGCTACGACTTACGATGCGGACAAGCGCTTGGTTTCTCACTATGTTGACGGCCGCCCCTTCAGCCGTGAGAAAATGCAGGAGAATCCCGTTCATCTAGCCTTCGCCCGAAGCCAGTTGGGGCACTCCCACAAGAATGAGAAAAATGTCCCTGGCCGTCCTCTCCGAGGCACACTTGATGAGTTCGCCATCTTCCGTCAAGCACTCGAAGAGGAAGAAATTCGCTACCTCTACGAAATCGGTCGCCCCGACGCCCTGCCGCCCCGCATCGCCCCCGTTGTTCTTCCTTAAGAACGGCGTTGCCAATTTCCTCGCGGGCGGGTAAGGGTGGAGGAAGTGTCTCATGTGAAGGTGAAATCACTCTTTTCGCCGCCCATTCTCTTAGTCGGGCTTGCGTGCTTCCTTGCCGAAAACATCGGAA
>CAXGVD010000452.1:0-2592 GCA_964012695.1 uncultured Opitutia bacterium | reverse complement strand
GTCGAACCGGGCCTCCAGCTCCGGGTCGTCCTTGAGCTTGGCGAGGTAGGCGGCGCCCTCCATGACCTTGTAGAGGTCGGAGTCGATGAAGCGGTGCGGCCGGTGCCCCTCCACCTTCTTGCCCGCCAGGTGGTCGGCGGCGGCCTGCAGGTGGGCCACGCCTGATTCGGTCTTGCCGAAGGCGAACGGCACTAGCACCTTGCGCTGGGTTTCCAGCCGCGGACGCCAGAACTCGCTGGTCATATCCACCTCGTGGAAGGGGATGGGCTTGAGCGGGTAGTCAGCCGTGGCAGTGTGGATCAACAGCGCCAACGCGCCGGCTTGGATGAGGGGGCTTCGTTTCATACCGTTTCGGATAAAGGGAGGTTTGTCTTATGTAAGGCGTGCATCTCCACATGCACGAAATGCTAGAGGGCTCAGGGGTGCCAAAAAAACCTGACTCAGGGCAGGGGAGTCAAGGCTTCCTCGTAGCAGACCGTTCGTGTTTCATTTGGAAGTATCACTGTTCTAGGGAACCTGCGCCTCGGTTCTAGCCGAACAGCTCGCTCATGGGGATGCCGGTGCTGTCGCCGAAGCTGGTCATGGGCACGTCCATGGCGTTGCCGATGCGGACGAATAGGTTGGCGAGGTTGTTCTTCTGTTCGTCGTAGGTGATGAACTGACCGGTCTTGTGTCCCATTTGCTTGCCTCCCGCCATAAGGATGGGGAAGTTGGTATTATCGTGGACCCGTGAGGTGGCCGCTCCTTGGAAGACGAGGCAGCGATCGAGCAGTCGCCCGTCGCCTTCGGGGGTTTCCTTGAGGCGATGGATGAAGTAGGCCAGCTGCTTGGCCACGAACTGGTCCCATACGCCCCAGTCCTTAAATCCTTCGGGGCCTTTGGCGGCGGAGTGGCTGAGCTGGTGTAGGTCTTTCTTGAGCCCGATGCGTTTGGAGAGGTTGTTGGTGGGGGCGGTCCCCCCTTCGGAGGCGATTTGGTAGGTGGCGACCCGAGTGATGTCGGACTTGAAGGACAGGTACATCAGGTCGTACATCGTGCGAATGTAGTTCTCCACGTCGGTGAACTCTAGGTCGAGCTGGATCTCGGGGGGCTGGCCCGCGGCGCCCTTCTCCGCCCAGAGGCGGTCGTTGGCAATTTTCTTTTCCAGCTCGGAGATGGCCTGGAGGTATTCGTCGAGCGTGGCCTGGTCCTCCTTGCCGAGGTTTCGCTTGAGGTCCTTGGCGTCCTGGTGGATTTCGTTGAGCAGGTGGGTCTTCTCGTGCAGGCGGGCGAGGGCGGCCGGACTACTGGCGGCGTACATGCGTTCGTAGATGCTCTTGAGGTTCGACCAGGCGGGGATGCCCTTGCCTTCCTTGTCGAAGGAAAGGGTGTAGGTCCGTCGCAGGCTGCCGACGCCGCCGACGGTCGAGAGCGGCATGGAAGCCAATTGCGTCTTGCCCGCGTGGTGGTCGGCGATGGCCTGGTCGATGGAAATGGAGTTGAGGGTGGTCTTGCCCTTGATCATCTCCTTGGAGGTCAGGTATCCGGTGGGGTTTACGTGGGCGTCCCCGCTGTTGCGGTTAAACGGGTGGGACAGGCCCGATACCACGGAGATGTCGTCGCGGTAAGGGTTCAGCGCCTCCTGGCTCTTGCGGAATTGGTAGTTCCGGCCTTCGCCCTTGGGGAACCAGAACCAATCCTCGTGTTGCGGATTGTTCGCCGGCGGCAGGCTGACCCCGTTTGGGAAAAAGATGAAGGCGGCCCGCTTGGGCAGGGCCTTTAGCGTCTTGGCTTCTTTCCCCGCGGCCATGGCGTTGAGGAAGGGCAGGCCCAGCGAGAGGCCCGCGCCTCGCAGGAGGGTGCGTCGTGGAAGGTGCCAAGATTTAGCGGCCATGATTTTTGGTTCCTTTCAAAAACGGTTCCGTGCGGACAAGTTCACCGATTAATTTTGGCACAGAGTATTGGTTTGCTTCGAATTGGTCAATCAACCGGTTCACCACGTCTTCGTCGTGGAAACCGATGTCCCGGGACAGGGCGTAGGCCAGGATGCGCGTTACGAGGCCCTTGGCGAAGTCGCGCCTGCGGTGGGTGACGAGGTATTCCTTGAGGCTTTCGATACCGTCGACCTTCTCTCCGTCGGGCAGGGTGGCGGCCCGCTCGATCTTGGCGTAACTCTTCTCGAAGGCGGGCTTCCGTCCCTTCTTTCCCTTCTCCAGTTCTGCTTTCGCCTGGGAGATGACCAGTACTTTCTCCCGCCAAGCGCCGCTGGCGTCGAAATTTTCGAAAGGGATGCCCCAAGGGTCGATTTTGCGGTGGCAGGCTCGGCAACCCTCCTTGTCCCGGTGGACGACGAGCTTTTGGTTGAGGGTCATCTTGTCGAAACCGGGAATGCTCTCGTCTAGCGGCGGGACGTTGGCGGGCGGGTCCGGAGGGGGGTCGTGAAGGATGGCTTCGGCCAGCCAGACGCCCCGAAGGATAGCGTGTGAGTTCATCCCGTCGGAGTTGCCGATGAGAAAAGTGCCCTGGGTGAGCAGGCCGCCCCGGTTGGAGTTGCCGGTCAGCCCCACCTTCCGGAATTCATCGCCGCGTACGCCCTTGAGGTTGTAGAAGGCG
>CAXGVD010000451.1:0-2601 GCA_964012695.1 uncultured Opitutia bacterium | reverse complement strand
GATCTTATTTGAATCTGCGGCATTACGTACTTAAAATGGCTAGTCTCTATTCTCGTCAAGTATTAGCCGCAAGTAATTGTATATAAGAATTTTGCGTATCTTTTTGAACTTTATTGCGACTATGTTCGAACCACCCAAAAGAAGTTTTTTCCGCGAAAGACTGGACACATCCGAAAACCCGCGCTTAATTTAATTCTCCAGTGACAGCGCATGCCTTCATTTACGGATTTCCCCTCCCTCCTTGGCCCGCAAGCTTTCTTCCCCCCCCGATTTTCATTTTTCGACGCTTACCCCTTGCGAAGCGTTACGAATTTTCGCACCCCATGAACGCAAACCATACAACGAAAGATCGAGTATGAACGAAAACGTCATCCTATCCGGCCTGCACATGGAACTGACAGACGCCCTCAAGAGCATCGTGGCTGAAAAAGTCGAGAGGCTCTACAAGCACGAGGACGCCATCATTCGCATCCGCATCGAATTGGAGCGGGCCACCTGTTCCACCACCCACAGCAACGAATACGTCGCCAAGGGGCACCTGGAGCTAAAAGGGACGACCATCACCATATCCTCCGCTTCCGACGACCTCTACAAGTCCATCGACGACCTAGTCAACAAGCTAGACCGCGGCCTCCGACGCCGCTCCCGTCTCCTAAAGGTCAAGCGCAAGCAAGGCTCCATTGCCGACACCATGCATACGGAGCGCTATGCGGCATAGCCTGCCCTTGTCGCAAGCAACCCAAAACACTTTATTGAAGGCTCCTCGGCAACGGGGAGCCTTCCTTTTTCTTTAAAATTCCAACACCGCCCGTAACCTTTCGATTTGTTCCGGGGTATTGAAAAAAGTACGCCACTCTCAAGCCTACTCAAACCATTCACCCGTTAAATACACTCAAAATATGAAACCTCCCTCAATAGGAATCCTCTTCGCCTCCATCGCCACGGGAGCTGCTCAGCTTCACCCCGCCCCCCTGGACTTGGGCAAAGTATCCGCCAAGTCGAATTTCGTGGCCCACCTCGATTTCGAAGCCGCCTGGGACACCTCCATCGGGAAGTTTCTGCTCGCTGAGATCAAGAAAGATCCCACCGTCGAACGCCAGTTGGCTGGCGTCAAGGCCGCCTTCGGCCTGGATTTGGAAGGGCTTGGCCAACTCACCGTGTACGGACGCGGAGAAAAGGACAAAGGTATCGCAGTCGCTTCCGGCGGGTTCAATGTCCAACAGCTCGAAGGTTTTCTCAGTCTCAGCGACAATTTGGAAACCTCTAAGTACAAGGGCGGCACAATATATGCCACCAATGACGGGGCCGCCGCAATCGTGGGGAAGGACACCGTCGTGGCCGGCTCAGGCGTCGACTTCGTGAAGCACGGGCTGGACGTTCTCGCTGGATCCCAAACTTCTCTTGGAGAAAACCGCATTCTGGAGGAACTTGCCAAGGCTGTACCTTCTCCCGTCGCCTCCGCCACCGCCAACCTTTTGGGCATTGCCGAATTCAGCCCCGTCTCGGGCCCCGAAGCCGCCATTCTCAAGAAGGCCGACCTAATCGGTCTCTCCATCGGCGAAGCCGAAGGTCAAGTCCGGGCAGCCGCCGTCCTCCAGGCCGCAGACGAGGAAACCGCCAAACACCTCGAAAACGTCCTCCGCGGCCTCACCAGTCTTATAAGCCTCGGGGCGGATCTCGATCCCGAGATCGCCGAACTCGCTGCGAAGGTAAAGACCTATGTCGGACGAGACGGCCGTTTCGTTAGAGCTTACCTTGGTATTTCCGCCGAACTCGTCATGGAGAAGCTGGCCGAAGAAATCGCAAAGAAAAAGGCACCGAAGGCGCAGTCCTCCGTCTTAGAATAATAAGCGCCGACATTCCGAACTATTGACCGCGTGCCCGCCACCGCTTCCGGCCATGAAGACTCGTCGTCCAAAACCGACGAGGAGCTGGCTCGAAAAGCGGCGACGGGGCACATGCCTTATTTCGAGGAGATCGTTCGGCGGCGCAGGAGCGGGCTCGTCCGCTTTCTCGCCTCCTACTTCAAGGAAAAAGCCGATGCCGAAGACGTGGCCCAGGACGCCTTCGTGCGGGCCTACCGAAATTTGCATCGCTACAATCCCAACAAGCCCTTTCTCACCTGGCTTTACGTCATTGCCCGTCGTCTCGCCCTCAACCACCTACGGAAGGTGTCGCGCTCCAAGGAAGGCACCCTCCCCGAAGGAACAGAAGAACCATCCGCTCCCGAATCTCACGATCCCGATTTCAGTTCCCTCTGGGCAAGCGCAGGGCGACTTTTGTCTCCGGACGCCTATGCCGCCCTCCGCCTACACTACGCAGAGGCAAGAAGCGTCAAGGAAATCGCAGAAGTTCTCGGTAAAAGCCTCACCGCGACCAAAGTGCTTCTTTTTAGAGCTCGCCGCCGACTCGCGGAAAACCTGAATCCGATGACCTTCGAACTCATCGTAAAGGACTGAGCAAACCATGTTTCGCCGACTTCTCACCCTTTTTCGCGACCAACCGTCCGACGCCGCCGAGGCTCGACTCGGCGAAGCCCTTCGCGTCGAAGCCCAAGAGGAATGGAAGCGCGACCTCGCTTCTCCCGACCACGAAGAAGCA
>CAXGVD010000450.1:0-2601 GCA_964012695.1 uncultured Opitutia bacterium | reverse complement strand
GCCGGCCACGGCCTCTACGAGCAAGGCCTGCCCAAAGAATGGCTCGGCACCCCTCTGGCCGAGGCGGCGGGCATGGCCGTCCACGAGTCTCAAAGCCGTATTTGGGAGAACCAAGTGGCACGCTCCCGTCCCTTTTGGAGCCGGTGGGAGCCCCGCTTCAGGGAACTCTTTCCCGATCAACTCACCTCCTTCTCCTCCGAGCAACTCCTACTCGCAGTCAATCAAGTCTCCCGAAACCCCATCCGGGTGGATGCCGACGAGGTCACCTACAACCTGCACGTCATCCTCCGCTTCGAACTCGAAGAAGACCTCTTTTCCGGAAAAGTGAAGGTCAAGGACCTCCCCGCCGCCTGGAACGCCAAGGCCGAATCCATTCTGGGGCTGACCCCGCAAAATGACGCCGAGGGCGTCCTCCAAGACGTCCACTGGTCCGGCGGCGCCTTCGGCTACTTCCCCTCCTACTGCCTCGGCAACTTGCTCGCCGCCCAATTATGGCGGGCGGCGGAAGCGGACGGAACCGCCGATCCCCTCGCCCCCGAACGGCTTCTTTCTTGGCTCGGGGAAAAAATCCACCGCCACGGGCGCCGACTCTCCCTGCCCGACCTAACCCTGCAAGCCACCGGCGAACCCCTTTCCTCGCAAGCCCTCCTTCAATACCTCGAAACTCGCTACCTATCCCTCTACGAAGCAGCAAGCTGACCCGGACCCGACGGCTCGGCAGGTCTGCGGAGAGGGCTAGATCAACTTGTCCGCATCCACCCGTTCGATGGAGACGTAACGAACGCGAAAGTCATCTTCCAAAATCTTCCGCGCATCAGAAGGCAAAGTCTTCACTCGTTCGGCAATCGCGGACTCATCCACCACACGACCCTCGCGGGAATCATCAAGCATCTCAACCAGCCCCGCAGGTTCGGCTCTTTCCCGATAAGCTACCTGCTCCTCGCTCAAGCTATCCGTCTTGGGCGCCTCGGCGACGGCGGCGAGTGCCTCCACGGGAGTAGGATCCGCAGGCGGCAAAGCTTCCTCTCTCGTGACTTCTTCTTGCCCCTTTTCCGAAGCGGCCGCAGGACTTGCGGGAGGTGGAAGCTCCTGTGCCTCTTCCGCAGCCTTGGAGACTGGAGCCTTGGCTACGGTTTCAGTTTTTTTTTTGTCGCCCGCACCGACATCGGGCGGCGCAAGCGCCGTCAATTCCCGCAAGACGGAATCAATCGCCCGCGAACGCCCGGCCTCCACGGCCCGAATCAAGGTGACCTCGAAGTTCGTCTTGTCGGACAGCCCCATGCGGACGGAATCCTCCCCCGCACGCAAAGCGTCCAGAATGCGTCCGTAGCGCTCTGGTGAAAGTTCCGCACCCCGCCCCCCGTCGCGAATAGCGGTAAGCAGGCCTGTCCGGGCACCTTCCTGCAAGTCGAGTAAAGCCCGATACAAGTCGATGCCTTCCTCCGCAAAGGCGTCCGTGAACCTCAAAATGGTTTCATAGTCTGCCACCGTCACCGCCCGTAAAAGCTCGGCCACTCGTTCCGGAGCCGCCAAACCGTACACCTCCAGCACGTCCGCCTGCTTCAGGTGCCTGCCGCAGAAGGAAATCATTTGGTCCAAGATACTCTGTGCGTCGCGCATCCCGCCCATGGCCATCCGGGCGATGGTGGCGAGGGCTTCGTCCTCCGCCTCTATTTCCTCCGTAGCGCAAATCTCCTTCAACTTGCCAGCAATCAGATCCGCGGGAATAGATCGAAACTCAAAACGCTGGCAACGGGAGATGATCGTGGGCAAAACCTTGTGGGCCTCCGTCGTCGCGAACACGAACTTCACATGTGGGGGCGGTTCCTCCAAAGTCTTGAGCAAGGCATTGAAGGCCTGCTGACTCAGCATGTGCACCTCATCGATCACGTAAATCTTATAGCGGCACTGCGAGGGTGCGTAACGGCACTCGTCTCGGAGCCTTCTCACCTCCTCCACGGAGTTGTTGGAAGCCCCGTCGATTTCGATCACATCCAGACAGCGCCCTTCCATGATCGCAGCCCCCAGTTCCGAATCCTCCGGTACCTCTAGAGACGGCCCGTCCTCCCAGTTCAAGGACTTGGAAAACAACCGGGCGGAACTGGTCTTGCCCGTTCCGCGCGGCCCCACGAACAAATAAGCATGTGCGATGCGCCCCTGAGCAATGGCGTTACCCAACGTACGCACAACATGGTCCTGCCCCACCAGTTCGGAAAACTGCTTGGGCCGCCACCGCCGGGCAATTACTTCGTATCCCTTATCGGCCATCTCGATGAAAAACTTTGACTTCTAACTGGCCGCCAACCGTCACGCAGGCAAGCGAAACCCGCCTCGCCCCCCGAAAACCAGACACAAAAAAGGCCAGGCACCCCACAGCGCACACGGAACATGACTACCGCTGCTCCCTTCCGGGCCTGACGGGGTTCGCCCGTCCGCGTCGCATGGGACCCGACCTTAAGCCCCACCTTCGCGCAATCCGCACCCCATGGCAACCCCTTACTGGCTAAGAATCCCCAAGCCGTACGCCCTCCATCACTTTCGCCTCGCCTTTCCTCCGCCAATTTCTTCCCTTAAAGAATCGTGGGAAATGTATTCGGCACA
>CAXGVD010000449.1:0-2622 GCA_964012695.1 uncultured Opitutia bacterium | reverse complement strand
GCGCCTGACTACGGATCAGGAGGTTGGGGGTTCGACTCCCTCCGGGTGTGCCACTTCGAAGCTCTGCAGTTCTCTTGGCATGCGGAGTTTTTCTATCTTTTCTTCCTTTCCTCCTTCAATCCCATGACCGACGCGCGGAATGATTCGCACCCTTCGGAAGAACCAGCCGACACAAGCGACGTCTTCGCCGTCCGCACGGCGAAACTGGAAACCTTGCGTGAGGCCGGCAAGAACCCCTTTGCGGCCTCTTGCGAGCAGACGCACTCATCCGAGCAGGCCAAGGCTCTGCTACTGGAGGACGCGGAAGAAGGTCCGGATGTTTCCGTGGCGGGACGCATCGTGGCTTTTCGGCTCATGGGCAAGGCGTCATTCCTCAAGTTGCTGGATCGCGAAGGACGCATCCAAGCCTATGTCCGCCGGGACGAAATAGGAGACGAGGCCTACGCTGACTTCAAGAAGCTGGACGTGGGCGACTTCATCGGCGTGCGCGGACCGCTCTTCCGCACCAAAACAGGTGAAATTACCGTTCGGGCGAAGGGTTACGAACTCGTCTCCAAGTCCCTTCGCCCCTTGCCCGAGAAGTGGCACGGCTTGACGGACAACGAACAAATCTACCGCCGTCGCTACCTAGACTTGATCGTAAACGAGGAATCGCGCGACCGTTTCAAGGCCCGCAGCGCGGTAATCCGCGAAATACGCGAGTTCCTTTGGGAGCGGGAGTTCATGGAGGTGGAAACCCCCATGCTTCAGTCGGTTTCCGGCGGTGCAGCGGCCCGTCCCTTTCGCACGCATTTCAACGCCTTGTCCTGTGACTTCAATCTGCGCATCGCCTTGGAACTTCACCTCAAGCGGATGCTCGTGGGCGGGTTTGACCGGGTTTTCGAGGTGGGGCGGGTCTTTCGTAACGAGGGGCTTTCCCGCCGGCACAACCCCGAATTCACAATGCTGGAGGCCTACCAAGCCTACTCCGACTACCGGGGCATGATGGAACTGACCCGTTCCCTCATCCAACGCGTGGCGGATCGGGCGATTGGCTCCCTTTCCATCGAACGCCCGGAAGGTGAGGTCATCGAGCTGAGCGGTGAGTGGCGGGAAGCCAAGTACAAGGAGCTGATTCTGGAGGCCGTGGGTCGCGACGATTGGTTCGAGCTTCCCAAGGCTGCAAAGCTGGAAAAAACCAAGGAGATGGGAATCGAGGTGGACCCGGAATTGGAGGATTTCGAAGTGACGAACGACGTTTTCGAAAAAGTCATCGAGCACACATTGATCCAACCGACCTTCGTGACCCATATTCCCCGCGAGCTTTGCCCACTGGCCAAAATCACGCAAGATGACCCCACTACCATCGACGTCTTCGAACTCTGCATAAACGGACAGGAAATCGCGCCCGCCTACTCCGAGCAAAACGACCCCTTCGTCCAGCGGTCCGCCTTCGAGGCACAGGTGGGCGAGGAAACGCAGGAACTGGACGACGACTTCCTCCTAGCCCTAGAGCACGGCATGCCTCCCGCCGGAGGCATGGGTCTGGGGATCGACCGCCTCGTCATCTTCCTCACCAAGGCGGCCAACATCCGCGACACCATTCTCTTCCCCACATTGCGCCCGAATTGAGCCGCAAATCCTACTCGCAATAAGCTTTCGGTTTGCGTTTTCCGTTCCCGGGAGTGAGGAACGAGAGCATGTTCACGGGCATCGTGGAGAATGTGGGAACGGTCGTCGCCTTCGAGGAAAGGGAAGAGGCTTGGCGGCTTGAGTTAGAACTGCCTTTCGAGGACGGCGGCGGTCTCCAACTCGGCGACAGTTTGGCCGTGGACGGTTGCTGTCTGACGGTGGCTGAAATCGAGGAAAACCGCGCCGGCTTCGACCTTCTCGAAGAAACCCTCGCACGCACTACCTTTCGCTCGCTCGAACCTGGCGCCTCCCCGAACCTGGAACGGTCTCTGCCGGCAGACGGTCGCGTAGGCGGCCATTTTGTGACCGGCCACGTGGACGGGATAGGGGAGGTCCTCGTCTTCGAGGAACGAGGAAAAAACCTCTACCTGCGCGTGCGAGCGTCCCCTAGGGAACACGCCCGATACCTTATCGACAAGGGAAGCGTGGCCCTCAATGGTTGCTCCCTGACGGTCTGTGAAGTTCGAAACGATTCCTTCGCAGTTTGGCTCATCCCGCACACCCTGTCACACACCAACTTACAGGCCCTCAAAGCCGGCTCCCTAGTGAACTTGGAGTACGACCTGCTTGCCAAATACGTCGAACGCCTGACCGTTTTCGGTAACGGAGAGAAACCGAGATGACGATCTTGGGGCAAGGCGTTCGGGCGGTGACGCAGGAGTTACGTCGCTTGAGGGAGGAAGGCGAAGAAGCCGTTTATGTCTCGAACGAAACCATGGACGGCTTACGGAAAATTCTCCTTCCTCCGCCGATGATCCCCGCTCTTGCCTCGACGTCGGCTCGACCCGTCGCCGCATCCGCCGAGCCCGCCCGGCTTCCCGCCGCCAAACCCGCTTCGCTACCCACCAAGCCCGCCTTGCCCGCACAACACGCCAAACCCAACGTGCCCGGATTGCCGCCTGCTCCTGAAGTCAAACTCCCCGCTGGCGACAAGGAGACTCGTTGGAACGC
>CAXGVD010000448.1:0-2625 GCA_964012695.1 uncultured Opitutia bacterium | reverse complement strand
ACGTCGTCGCTGGAGACGTTTTCCGCCTCGGCCTCGTAGCTCGCCATGACCCGGTGCCTCAATACGTCCGGCCCCACATCCTTGACGTCCTGCGGGGTTACGAAGCCGCGCCCTTGCATGAAGGCCATTGCCTTGGCGGCCAGAGCGAGACAGATGGTGGCCCGGGGAGAGGCCCCAAACCGGATGAAGGCCTCCAGTTCGGCGGCCCCGTAGCTGGCGGGGTCCCGGGTGGCCAGCACCACATCTACGAGGTAGCCTTTGAGCTTCTCGTCGACGTAAATTTGATCGATCAGCTTTCGCGAGCGGAGGATGGCTTCGGCGTCCACGACGGGATTCACCTCATGCTGGACGGAGGTGTTGGCGTTGGCCTCCAGGATACGGAGTTCCTCCTCTCTGTCGGGGTAGTCCAGCACGAGCTTGAGCATGAAGCGGTCCATCTGGGCTTCCGGCAGGGGGTAGGTGCCTTCCTGATCGATGGGGTTCTCAGTGGCGAGGACGAGGAAAGGCTCGGGGAGCGGGTAGGTGACGTCTCCTATCGTCACCTGCCGTTCCTGCATCCCCTCCAGCAACGCGCTTTGGACCTTGGCGGGGGCTCGGTTGATTTCGTCCGCCAGCAGCAGGTTGGCGAAGATCGGGCCTTTTTTAGTGGTGAACTCACCCTTGTTGGGGCTGTAGATGAGGGTTCCCACCACGTCGGCGGGAAGCAGATCGGGCGTGAACTGGATGCGGCTGAAGTCTGCGTTCATGCAACGTGCCAGAGTTTTGACCGCCAGCGTCTTGGCCAATCCAGGCACGCCTTCGAGCAGGACGTGCCCGTTGGCCAGCAAGCCGATGATGAGCCGGTCCACCAAGTACTTCTGGCCCACGATCACGCGGCCGATTTCCCGGCGGAGGAGGTCCACCCAAGCGGCTTCCGCCCGAATGTTTTCCTGTTCTTCGGGAGCTGGAGGTTTTTGTGCAGTATAGGAGTCCATGAAGGTTTTTCGTTAGGTTGAGCGTCTGCCGCCTTGGTTGGTTTGGGGCGGAGCGATACCTTCTAAGCGTAGGGAAAGCTTCTTTTTGTCCAAGCGGAAAAGGTTGGGATTGGTGGGGCGTTTTCCTCTTGCCGGGAAGGCGAGGGAAAGCGCTTAATGACCTTCCTCGATCGGTTCATCCCCGATGTAACTCTTCAACCCAATTCGCAAGTGTTCCACCTTAGCAAAGAATCCAAGCGAGTATTTCTCGCCCTGCTGGTCGTTCCTTTGATCTGGATCGTGGTCAACGAACTCGGTTACCTGGATTACCTCAAGACCAAAACGCTGGACTGGCAACTGCGGGAATGGCGCGGCGAAATTTCGCACCGCGAGGCACCCGACGCCGACGACAAAGTAACCGTAGAAGGCAACCAAACCGTTCCTCGCGTGCCCAAAGTGACCTATGTGAACTTCGATGCGGGCACCTTGGCTATGGACGGTGTGGGCGAGCGTCCCTGGGACCGGGCCTTCTTCCGGGACGTGGCTATGGTGCTTCTGGAGCGAGCCAAGGCCCGCGTGGTCGCCTTCGACTTTTTGTTCTCCCCCAAAAGCGCCTCCAGCATGGTGCCCGCCGAAAACGTCCACCGCAGTGACGGAGCCATCGGCGAGTTGGTGGCCGCGTATCCCGACCGGGTCGTGCTTGGGGCTGGCTACACGGGCGTACAGACCTCTTTGATGAGGGCTTCCGGAGCGCCCGCCAACCCTCCCTTCTTCAAGGACGGTTACGTGCAGGAGGAAGCCGCCGCCGCCGGGAAAATTCCCTACCCCGAGGCTCCCACATATCCCATGCAGAGCTATCGGGACGGGAAGTATTTGGGGCGTCTCGGCTCCATAACTGTTGTGCCCTATCGCGAGGTGGACAATGTGCCTCGTTGGGTGCCGCTCTGGTTTTCCGCTGGTGGCAAGGCTCACGCCTACAACGTGCTGGGCGGCAAAAAGACCAAGCTTGCCTTGGATTTGCGAACGGAGGGTGCCGAACGCGTGGCCGAATTGGTGAGCGAGGTTCAGGACCTGAACGCTTCGAGACGGGAGGTTGACGCCCGCGTGGTCGAACGAGGCGCGTCCGTCGGTAAACTGGCCCAAGGAAAAGAAGCTCTGGAGGAGGAAATCGAAAGCTTACGAACTCGGATTGAGAAAGCCCGTGAAGGCGAGCATAAGGAAGGACGCAAGCAGTCCAAGGCCGATCATGCCGATGTGGAAAAGCTTAAAGCGGACATGGCGGAGCTGGACGTAGCGATTGAAAACTTCAGGAACACTTTGGAGGCAAACCCAGCCATAGCTGCCGTGGTGGAGCCGCAGTTGAAGGCCCGCGAAGCCGAACGGTCGAAAATGGCCGTCAAGCTGGCTGAGCTGGAGGGATCGGACGAGGAGAAAGAGGCGGTTCCCGCCGTCGATTCCGCCGAGGTGGAAAAGCTGAAGGCTGACATAGCGGAGCTGGATGTGGCGATCGGGAACTTCAGGAAGACCTTGGAAGCGAACCCGGCCATAGCCGCCGTGGTGGAACCGCAGTTGAAGGCCCGCGAATCCGAACGATCGAAAATGGCCGTCAAGCTGGCGGAGCTGGAGGGATCGGACGAGGAGAAAGAGGCGGTTCCCGCCGTCGATTCCGCCG
>CAXGVD010000447.1:0-2629 GCA_964012695.1 uncultured Opitutia bacterium | reverse complement strand
GGACCTGGCAATGCCAAACGGCATCGTCTTCTCCCCGGACGGCTCGCGACTCTACGTCGCCGACACGGGCGGGCACAAGCGTCATCCCGACCCCGCCTTCCACAAGTTGCCGGCAAGCATTACCTGCTATGCCGTGACCAAGGAAGGCAAGCTGGGCAAGCAGTTGTACAAGATCAAGGAGGGCAGCGACGGTATGGCCGTGGACGTCAAGGGTCACCTTTACACCACCCACCGTCACGTACACGTTTACGACGTAAACGGCAAAAAGCTGGAGACCATCGAGGTTCCCGAAGGCGCCGCCAACGTCTGCTTCGGCGGCAAGGACTACAAGACCCTCTTCATTACCGCTAGGTCCTCCATCTACAGCGTCCGTCTGGTACATCCGGGAGCGATCTCAATGCGTAAAAAGTAATGCCCCCCCTGCCCAGGCATTTGATTTTTTGGCTCGTCTTGACGAGTGGCGGGTTGCTGGCGAAAGAGCCCCGGGCCTTCTTCAAGACATACTGCATCCGCTGCCATGATGCCGATAAGCAGAAGGGGGATTTCCGGCTGGACACCTTGAAGCGCGAATTCGGCGCAGAGGCGACGGCTCAAACGTGGGCGGAAGTGCTTTTCCGCATCAACTCCGGCGAGATGCCTCCCAAGAAGGAGAAGCAACCATCCGCCGCCGAACTGGGCGAGGTGGCAGGATGGATTTCCCAGGCCATTGAGACCGGTCGGGCCGAGCGCATGGCCAAGCGAGGGCCGGTCGCCCATTACAGGTTGAGCCGCGATGAGTACGCCCACACCGTGCATGACCTGCTCGGCGTGCATTTCGATCCGCGAATGCCGGGGGCCTTGAACGAAGATCCGCGCTGGCACGGGTTCGACCGCATCGGTTCCATGCTCTCCTTGTCTCCTTCACACGTGACGCGCTACCTGCAGGTTGCTGAGAAAGTGCTTGCCGAGGCTTTCCCCGAGCGACCGCCAAAGCTGGACAAGGGTGGACGTGAAGCGCCGAAGAAGCTGCGATGGCTGCTCTTTCCGGGACGGCGCGAAGGAAACTTCAACGCCCGTGAACCAGGGGTGTACAAGGTGCGTGTCACCCTCAGCGCCATGCCCTCCTTCAAGGGCCGCATGCCGCGCCTCTCGATTTGGAACAACAGCCTGAAGAAAGGGGTGGCGGGGCGAGACGTGGTGGCTCCCGAAGACAAGCCGATCACGGTTGAGTTTGAAGTGGCCTTGGCCAAGGGCGGCTACAGCCTGATCAACGAGACCCCGGGCAAACTGGACGAAGGCCACACCTTGAGCCACACGCCAAAGATAATCGGCAACCTACGGGACCTTAACGAGCAGAAACCCGTCGGATACAAGCTTCTCTTGGACGACGGACGACCCGTCTTCCCCCTCCTGCTCGTCGATAAGGTCGAATACGAGGGCCCCATCGTTTCGGGCGCCGTCCGAAAAAAGCGGGACGAGCTCTATCCAAGGAATGAAAAAGACCCGGCCGAGGCCCGAGCCTGCATGGAGCGCTTCGCCGGTCTCGCCTGGCGCCGTCCCGTCAAACCTTCCGAACTGGAGCGTTACCTCAAGCTCATGCAGACGGAGATAGATGCGGGCGAAAAGTTCCGCAGGGCCTACCTCGGGGCTTTGACGGGCATCCTCACTTCAAAGAACTTTTACTACCTCGTGGAGGGCGAACCTGCCAAGAGAAGGGATCAGGTGAACGACTGGGAACTGGCCAGCCGTATGTCCTACTTCCTCTGGAGCTCCACACCCGACGAAGCCTTGACCGAAGCTACCTCAAGGGGTCAGCTCAAAAGCCCCGAAACCCTGCGGGACCAAATGAGGCGCATGCTCGACGACCCGAAGATCGGTCGCTTCACCGACGCTTTTCCGCGTCAATGGCTTCAGTTGCACAAGGTCGGCATGTTCCCGCCCGACATGGACCTTTATCCGGACTACGACAAGTGGCTTGAGAAAAGCATGTCCCTTGAGAGCACCAGCTTCTTCAACGAGGTCTTCGAAAAGAACCTTTCGCTGAGAGAGTTCATCGCCTCGGACTGGACGGTAATGAATTCACGCCTCGCTCTCCACTATCAAATGCCCGCCCTTAAGCAAGCGGGCTTCCAACGCGTACAACTCCGTCCTCAGGACCACCGCGGCGGCGTGCTTACCCAGGCCTCTGTCCTTATGCTAACCTCCGACGGCACCCGACACCGACCGGTGCATCGGGGCGTTTGGGTGAGCGAGGCCATCTTCGGTCGCACCCCCCCTCCCCCTCCCCCCAACGTCGAGCCGCTGGAGCCCACGCCGTTCGACAAACCCAAGGCAACCATCCGCCAACAACTGGAGGCCCACGCAACGCATGCCACCTGCGCTTCCTGCCACGCCAAGATCGACCCGCTCGGCTTCGCTTTCGACAACTTCAACGCCATCGGCCAATGGCGCTCCGAGGAGAACGTGCCCGGCGGTCAAGGGAACAACCCGCAGGTCAAAGCCTCTGGCAAACTGCCCGATGGTCGCTCCTACGCCGGCCCGGATGAATTCAAGCAACTCCTCGCCCAAGACATCGACCGCTTCGCGGAGGCCTTCGTCGAACAACTCGCAACCTTCGCCCTTCGCCGAATGATGACCGTAGACGACCGCA
>CAXGVD010000446.1:0-2653 GCA_964012695.1 uncultured Opitutia bacterium | reverse complement strand
CGGAAGCATTAAAAATGTTGCCCCTTCTCACTCTTCTAACGGGATTGTTTCTGCTGCTCGCCTCCTGCCTGAAGCTGGCCACCATGGTGCAGTTCGTCTCGCGCACAGTAGTGACGGCCTACGTGACTGCGGCCGCAATCCTGATCATCGCCAACCAATGCAGGCACGCCTTGGGGTTCCGCTTCGAAGAAGATGAATCCCCAGCCACCTTTCTGGAGGTGGCTTGGGCCACCTTGCGGACGCTGGACCAAGCTTCCCTTCCCGCAATGGGAATGAGCGCCCTCACGGCCGTGATCTTTCTCGTCCTGCAACGGCGATTCCAGACCCTTCCGAACGTCGCCTTCACATTGGTCCTGGCCTCCCTTGCTGGCGTAGTTTTCGAGAAGTGGAACTTCTCGGTAGTCACTTTGGATCCCTTCGCGGCGGGCGAACTGTTCGCCCTTCCCGACTTGTCCCTCGCCGCCGCACACTGGGAAACCTTGGCCTGGACCGCCGCAGCCTTGGCCCTTCTTTGTTCCTTGGAAGGCATTTCCATCGGCAAGTCCCTCGCCGCCCGGGCGGGAGAACGGCTCAACGCCAACCAAGAAACCTTTTCCATCGGAATGGGCAACGTGGCCTGCGCTTTTTTCTCGGGGATGCCCGCCTCGGGGTCCCTCACCAGGTCCACACTCGGAGACCAGAGCGGGGCCCGCACCCCCGCCGTAGGCCTGTTCACTGGCGGTTTGGTGCTGATCGGGGCGTTTTTTTTGGGCGAATTAGTGGTACACGTGCCCTTACCTGCCTTGGCCACCCTAGTAGTCTTCATCGGACTCTCGCTTGTCCGAGCGAAGCAAATTCAAGCCGTTGCGAGAGCGACGCGCTCGGACGCCATCGCCTTCACCGTCACTCTGGCCGCAGGATTGCTGTTTTCCCTGCAGTTCGCGATTTTCGCGGGGGTCGTCACCTCCCTCGCCCTGTTCCTTCGCCAAGTTGCCGCCCCCGAACTGGTGGAATACGGTTACACTAAGGAAGGTCACCTTACAGCCCTAACCGACGAAACGGCGCGCCCGGAACCCGAAGTCTCCATCGTTCACGTGGAAGGGGAATTGTTCTTCGCCGCCGCCGAACTGTTTTACGAGCAAATCCGCCGAGTCGGGGAAGACCCTAACCTGCGGGTGCTCGTGCTAAAGCTCCGCAACGCCCACCACTTGGACGCCACTTCCGTCCTCGCCCTCGAAGAGCTGCTGGACTACCTCAAGGAAAAGAACTGCCACGTGCTCTTGTGCGAGGTGCGTAAGGACGTCCTCCGCATCTTCCGGGACTCTGGCCTGCTCCAACGCCTGAACCGAAAAAATGTGTTCCCGGACAAGGCGAGCAACCCTACGCTTTCCTTGGCCAAGGCCGTTCGAAGAGCTAAGACTTTGCTTCAAGGCGAGCAAACCAAAGTCACGATCTACGCCGACGAACTGCGGCAGGCCGCAGAAGAACAGACATGACTCACTTTGCTTGAGCTTCTGTCATCGGAGGGCGAAGATTAGCCTATTTCAGTTGGCTCCGCCGCTTGGCCTTGAGATTGTCCAAGTTCTTGAGAAAGAGATCGTGGGTGAAGTTCTCGATGGACTCCTTCTCCATCCGCAACAAGTGCAGGTCTTCCTGCAGTTCCGCCGCATCCTCTTGGTTCCCCAATTCGCGGGCTTGCTCTAACTTACCTTCTGCTTGGGTGATTTTCTTCTCAACCTCTTCCATCGCGGCGCCCTGCTTTTCTTCTTGGGCGTCACTCTTGCGAGCTTCCATGAAGCGAGTGTGGTTGTAATCCTTCAGGGCCGACTTTTCCTCATCAAGCCCCGCCAACTCCTCCTTGAACTTGGCTATTTTCGCCAAGTTTTCCTCGCGTTCCTCATCCGTCGCGTCAGGCTCGCCCTGACGCTCTTCGAGCTTCTTAATACGCTTCTCGATTTGCATCCTCCTCCACTTGATGCGGCGGTTCTTGCTCGAAACCCCTTTTTTTGGTTCGAGCATAGTCTTGGCATCCATGAAGGTGGTGTGCCCGGCGTCTTCGATGGATTGAAGCTCCTTATTCAGGACATTCACTTCACCACGCATGGCTTCGATGTCCTTCTTGTTGTCGACTCCGCCCCCTTGGCAAGACTCCATTTCCTTGATGCGGCGACGAAGCTTGTGTAGCTTCACTACGACTTCTGCTCGTGCTTTCTTGTGGTCCATAGGATAAGTATTGAGACAAACGATTCGCGCGAGGCGAACGGCTTGTCAAATCACAACTCGTTGTATTTTGCCGAGCTTCCCTTGGCTTTTTCGACGGGGTAGCGTTCCTCGTTGCGGCGTAATTTGGCTAGGACGGCTTTACCGGGGTCGATGCCGGCGACATCAGCGAAGCGCAGGGCGTAGATGAGCACATCGGCCAGCTCCTCGGCCACGACAGCAAGTTTTTCGCGGTCGGCACAGATGGCGCGCGAAGCTTCGCTTTCGCACCAGAGGAAGTGCTCCATCAGTTCGCCCGTCTCGGCGGCGAGGGCCATGGCGAGGTTCTTGGGAGCATGGAACTGTTCCCACTCGCGGGCGTCCGAAAAAGCGCGTATACGGGCGACGAGTTCCTCGATGGTGGCAGCGTCCTTCATGTTTTCAGGCAGACGGCAAGCCGTAGAAATCAGCGGCG
>CAXGVD010000445.1:0-2659 GCA_964012695.1 uncultured Opitutia bacterium | reverse complement strand
CCACCGACGGAACCCCCGCCCACAGTTGCTGCCTCGCCTTTGGATTGGACCGCTGGATTCTTGCCATCACTTCGCAATACGGCGTGGATGAAAGCGAATGGCCCGAAAGCCTTCGGAACCTCGTGAAGCCTTAGCCCATGCAGGAAGTGAAGGAAGAGGACTTGCTGCGGGCGTTTCGCGAAGTAGGCGTCGAAACGGGACACGTCCTGTACGTGGCCTCCTCCCTGATGGCTCTGGGCATGATGGAAGACCCCTTGGAAAGCTCCCTCCGCGCCCTCAAAGAGGCGGTGGGGAAAGAAGGAACTCTGGTCATGCCGGCCTTTAACTTCGATTTTTGCGCCGGGAAACCCTTCGACCGGGAAAACTCGCCCGCTCAAGTCGGCGTTCTGGCTGAGGCATTCCGCTCCATGGACGGCGTCCACCGGACATGGTCTCCGCCCTATCACAGCGTATGCGCGTGGGGAGCCCGAGCCGAGGAAATCGCCGCCCTGCAGGCCGTCACCTCCTTCGGGCAAGACTCCGCCTTTCAACTCCTGCGCGACCTCGGCGCCTCCCACCTCCTCATCGGTTGCAACTACCAACAGGGCGTACCGCATTTCCATTGGCTGGAGGAACGCCACGAAGTCCCCTATCGATTCTGGAAGAGATTCCAAGGAACGATCATCCGAAACGGAATAAAGTCCGAACACGTATTCTTTCAGTACGTCCGTTACTTGGGAAACTTGTCGGTGACCGGAGACGCCGAACCCCTCGCCCGTTCCTTCGAGGACGCCGGCCACGTCAAGACGTCGGAAGTGGGCCTTTGCAAAGTTCGACGCTTCAGCCTGAAATCCTTTCAAGAATTCATGGATCCGATTTTCGCCGCGGACCCAATGGCCTTGCTCGACGAGAACCAACGAACGGCTTTCGACGCGCCGGAATTCAAACGATACAAAAATGGACAGAAACCTTAGCAAACGGGTCAAAACCATCATGGCTGAAAGTTGGAACCTTTCGGTCGAAAGCATTCCCGACGACGCCCAATTGAACAAATTCGCAAAGTGGGACTCCCTCAGTCACGTCCAAGTCCTGCTCGCCCTTCAGAGCAAAGAAGGACTCGTCTTGTCCGCGGAACTCGTGCAAAGCCTTAACTCTCTCCCTAAAATCATCGAACATCTCGCAGGAAACATTGACCATGAATAAAACGGCACCAAACGAAAAGCCGACCACCGATCTTGAAACGATTTGGGAGGGCATATACAGCGCCGAAGGCGACAGGCACAAAAACGAGTTCCCCTCCGAAGTCGTCGTGAGCTGGACCAAGCGAAACTTTTCCGCTGGCGAACTCCCGCAACGCAACCGCCTCAAATGCCTCGATTTGGGTTGCGGATGGGGCAATAACTTGAAATTCCTCAAAGAGGAAGGCTTCGACAGCTTCGGCATCGACGTAAGTGATACGGCAATCAACCGACTTCAAGAGGACTTCCGGGGAAAGGTCTTCGCAGGTACATTCGTCGAATTGCCTTTTGAAGACGAGTTCTTTGATTTCTGCATCGATCGAAGCAGCATCCAAAATAACGGAAAAGATGAAATTCTAAACGCTCTGAACGAAGTTCATCGCGTCTTGAAACCCGGCGGGCGATTCTTCTCCATGATGCTGAAGGAGGGAAACACAGAGTTCGAAACCACCAAATTCTCCGAAGACGAACTCAAGGATGCCTTGCAAGATTTCTCCTCCGTGGAGGTGAACTACCTCACGCAGACTTGGAACCACGGCAAGGTCTCCGTCTCCTACTATCTCATAGATGCGGAAAAATAACCGATGAGGCGACAAGAAGAGCCCGACAAGCGAGATTTTCATTGCCAATCCATGCCACCGAACTCGTTGACTTGAACGCCCCTCGGAAAATTCTTGTCTTCGCGCCTCAAGCCGCGGTTCTTCCGCAAGCCGCCCTCTTGGGAATCGCAGCCCGAACGCTTCAAGAATTGGGAGACGAGGTTCACATGGTCTTCTGCGACCGCCTCTTCACTTACTGCCCGGCCATGCGCTGCTTCGGCCTCTCCCCCGATTCGTCGCCCGAAGAAAGGCAGGGCATCTGCGAAAAGTGCGTTCGCGCCGCCCCGGACACGGCCAAACGCTACGGCATAACCAGTTGGAGCTTTCTTGATGCAAAAGGCGAGGCCGACTCCGAGCGTCGGTGCGACGAGTTGCTGGAACAATACGCCGCGACGGGCCGGGATTGGCTTGCATTCACTCACGACGGATACGCCATAGGCAAAAGCGCATCCTACGACGCCACCCTTGCCAGAAAGTCCCTGAACCTCATATCGAAACCGCATCACAAGGAGACTTTTCTAGCTTCCATTCGAGACACCCTTTTAGCCTACCTCGCAATCAAGAAGTTAGCCCAAAGCTTCAAGCCCTCCCACTTCCTCCACTACAACGACTACGCCATCTTGCACGCCGCCGCCCAAGCCGCAGCCAAAACCGGGGCGAAGCCGACCCTCGTCTCCCATCCTTCCCACCGAAACGCCGATTTCAGAAAAATCAACGTCTTCCGCGGAGGAACCACCGCCATCGTGAAATCCTCGAGCTTCAGATGGAAGGAGTGGAAAAAACTTCCCTTGCCCGCAGCCATGGTCGAGGAAGTGGCGGCAGACGTAATTCATCGACTCTCAG
>CAXGVD010000444.1:0-2719 GCA_964012695.1 uncultured Opitutia bacterium | reverse complement strand
CCCGCACTTTCACAGGCTTTCTCAAGGTTGCGTACGGCATTGTTGATGGCGTCCTTTTCGGAAACGCCCTTCGGAGCCCGACCCGCGAATACACGAATGACTGGACACCCAATCGCGGCGTAATGGCCCACCCACGCGTCTACGTGGTTGCGCCACTTGTCCAGTTCGGGACCGTCGGGCAAGGTAAAGACGTTTCGGATGGCTCCACCGGAAATGTCCAGACCGTGCAAGTGAGCCTTGCGCTTCAGCTTGGATAGATAGGTAAGCTTAACTTCCTTAGGGAAATAGTAGGAGGTGGGCTCTATGCCGTCGAGGTCTTGCTCCGCGCACCAGTCGATGAAGCCAAGCATGTCCATAACGCCACGCGTTCCCGGTTTGGCCGTGAGCTGTTTGCGGAAGGAATAGGCAGCCAGGCTAAGTTTGAGCTTGGGAGAGCCGTTACGCCGGATGGGTTCGATGGCGGAGAGGGAGGGAGCGGCGGCGAGGCCTGCGGCCGCGCTCGCGGAAAGACGGAAGAATTGAAGTCTTTTCATGGCTTGGGTGGAAGGAAGGGTAGGGGAGGGCGCAAGTGGTTCCTCAACCGACCAGCTTGGTCACGAGCAGGTACGTCCCGATGACGGCGAAGCAGGCGAAGGACACCCAAAGCATGACGTCCCACAAACCTCCGGAGAGTAGGCGACGGTCCGTTTTCCTGTACCTGAAGTAGAGAACCGAAGCGCCCAACAAGGGAAGCATGAGGGCCTGCATGACGCCGGAAATCAACACCAGTAGCACGGGCTTGGAAATGAAGAGGAAGAAAAGCAGGCTGACGATGGCGAAGAGTACGTTGCAGATCTTGACGCGCTTCATGCGGGTGGCTTCGTCGGGCTTGTCGGTGAAGCCGAGCAGAGAGATGACGTCAACGAAGAGGCGCGATTGGGCGGCGATGGCGACGTAAAAAGTGGAAAACAGCACGGCGAAGGCGCCGATGAGGAAAACGGTCTGAGCGGCCTTGCCGAAGACGGGTTCGTACATGACGGAAAGCGTGCGTATCATTTCCGAACCCTCGGGCACCATGCCCGCGCGTCCGAGGATGGCGGCACCGAGCAGATAGAAGGCGAGCGTGCAAAAGGTGTACACCAGCATGGAGCCCCATGCGTCGAACTGCATGACCTTCATCCAACCCTTTGCTCGTGCCAGCCAAGAATCGTTTTCTTGGATGGGGCCAATGTATTTGCCGTAGCCTTTTTCGAGGCACCAGTACGGGTAGGCGATGAGTTCGGCGGCGCCCACGCCGATGATGCCGAAGGTGGCCAAGGCCGTGCCCAAAGGTGATTTTCCCTCCGCCTTGTTTGCTTCGGAAACCTCCGGAAAACCGAAGGAAAGACCGTTCAAAAACTCCTTCATGGAGACCGCCCACTCCGCTTTGGCCTGCAAGGCGAAGAGGTTGAAGATCGTCACGAGGGTGAAGGAGCAGACCAAGAACATGCAGAACTTCTCGATGAAGTTGAAGTTGCCCCAGACCAAAAGCACGCAGGCGACGACCGTCAAAATGGACGCCCAGATTTGCGCGTCGTAGGCTTTCAAGTCGGAAACGTCCCCCTGCGCGGCGACGGCGGTCTCCAACCCCTGGACTTTTTGGCGTGTTTTCTCTTGGGTTTCAGGGGAGGTCTGCAAGCGTCCCGTTTCGTAGGCGGATAACAAGTTTTTGGACACTTGGAGGTTAACCTTGTCGTCGAGGATTTTGTTATAGGTCTTCCCGTCCTCGGTAATGGGAGCGCTGATGGCGAGGGCCTGTCCGACCCCGCCCACGATACCGCCCTGCTGGGCGAGAGTGGCCACGAACATGAGGAACCAGAACCAGAGAATGCCGTTTCCGCCGCGAACACGCGGCCCCGGCACTTCGTTCAGCATGGCGAGGGTGGTTTTGCCCGAGGAGATGGCGTAGCGGGCCAGCTCGATTTGGGTGAACACCTTAACGATGCAGCCCAGAAGAATAAGCCAAAGAAAGCTGAAGTTGGCCTCCGCTCCCGTCCGGGTTGTGGCGATGAGCTCGCCAGAACCCACTATGGATCCGGCCAGTATCATACCTGGGCCCAAGTGGAGAAGAATGCCCTTCAGGTGCTTGGGGGCGGGACGGACATCGTCCGCGGGTTGCTGGGTGCTCATGGAAGGGAATCCTTCGGGAAGAAGGCCTGAACGTCAATCACACCCCGAGGGTGGTGAGGTCCTTAAAATGCAGGAGCACCGGAGTGAAGATAGCAGCCCTTTACAGGATTCATTAAAGCCTTTCGTTTTCTGCCTAGCCGTCACATTTTTCGACGGTCGTAGGAGCGGAGGCCCTTATCCCTGTCCGAAAACTTGTGAATGGAAGAGAGCGACAGCTCGCAATGAGATGGACTTCAGGGTCCAAAAAGCTATGATTTGGGCCTTTTTGCATGAGAATAGCTGTTTAGGTCATGAAGTTGTACATCGTCATTTCAGGGGAACGCAGAGGCCCCCTAGACCCCGCAGAAGTCAGAGATTTGTATGTCTCGGGGAGCGTCCGGGCACAGGACTTGTCGTGGCGCAGCGGAATGTCCGAGTGGCGCCCCTTGTCGGAAACCTGGCCGGATTTGGTGAACACCAATGGAGCAGGATCTCCCGAGACGGAGGTAACGACCGAGCAAGAACCGCACACCGAAACGAAGAAGCCAGAAATTGCGGTGGAAACCGAAACGCTGGCGAAAGAAGATGCCTC
>CAXGVD010000443.1:0-2719 GCA_964012695.1 uncultured Opitutia bacterium | reverse complement strand
GGCCTGCCCGAGGCTCGCAGCGCAAAGGACGCCTAAGACGACGGCTGACAGAGGTAGGCTCAAGGGAACGAGGATAGGACGGGGAACCTGTCCCATCAACGCGGAGCGGCAGCCGCCCCGACGCGTCGGATTTGCTCGTTGATTCGATCCAGTTTCCCTTGGACGTCCTTGACGGCTGGGTCCGTCGCCATCTTTTGGTTGAGGAGGTTTTCGTACTTGCGGCTCAGTTCGAGGTAAAGTTGCTCGGCGTCGGTCATTTCACCGAAGAGTACTTGAAGTTCTTCGTCCTTGTCGAGAAGTTGCTCGCGGGCTTGGTCGAGTTGCTCGTTGTAAGCCCGCTGGTAGCGCAGGAGTTCTCGAAGTTGTTTGCGTTGTTGTTCGCTTACTTGTCCTTGAAAGAGCGGTGCCAAAGCGGCTACGAGCAGGAGGGTGAGATGCCGAAAGGCTTTGGGTTTTTTCATTGAGATCGAGTATGCGTTAAGAGGATCCGAGGCGGCGTTTTGTACTTCGTCTTGGTGGTGGATTACAGTTCTTAGTCGGGGAGCCAGCGAAAATCGACGAGGACGATTCGCCTGCTCGGGCCAGTCCGTTCCTCGGATTCGGAGTTTCCGGTGGAGGGGAGGGCGGGTGGCGAAGAAACGCTTCCGGAGGAGGAGGGCGCCTTTTCCCGGACGGTGGCTTCGGGGAGGCGCTGGAAGACGGCTTCGCAGCGGAGGCGGCTTTTGGATCCTCGCCCAAGGTCCTTGGCGGGGTTACCGGCTTCGCCGTACACGCGAACGCGAAAGGTGTCCGAGCGGACAGATAGGGCGGGGCCGAGTCGTGAAAGCAGGTCGGCCTGGGTGAGGTATCCGGGGGCGTGGGCTGCGGCGGCTCCCGAAGCGGCGGCGGAGCCAGCGGGGCTCTTGCCCGTTCTGCCAAGGGCCCTGTCCAGGTTGCGGTGGGCTTCAGGGGGGACGATTTCGTCTTCGAAGGCTTTGTTGATGCCGGCTTTTTCGATGGCGGCGGCGAGGGCACCCTTCATGGCTTTGTATTCCCGTTCGGCGGAGGAGACGGAGGTGGAGAAGGATGGGTCGGGAAGGGTGCGGTTGACGAACTCGGCGAGCGAGCGGAAGGGGCCGCGTCGCTTAACTTCTTCAACCACGCAGGTGGCGAGGGAGCGAATTTCGTCTTGGCTGAGAGAGCGATACCCAAGGTAGGCGGCATCGGAAGCGGAGTTCACGGGGTCTCCGGCTTTGACAGCGGGGCCGTGAGGGCGGTTCATGCGGAGGAAGGGGGACTCGTAGTCGGCTTCGGCTACTGCGCCCGTCTTGCCCGAGACTTTCGTCCCGAAGAAGGAGGCGAGGAGGGCTGACCAGGCGTGGACGGAGGTGGAGTTGACGTTGAAGGCACCGTCCACAAGGAGCAAGGTAGCAGCGAGGTCGCAGGCCTTGAGATCGTCGTCGCGGCGGTCCTCGATGGTGGGCGCGGCCTGCAAGGGGTGAACGCCTTTGGCCACGAGTTCTTGGGCCCGGCGCCAGCGTTGGCGAGGGGTGTCGCGTACTTTGTAGCGGCGGTTGGATAGGGTGAAGGAGGGGTCGTCGAGCTCTTTCCCGGTGAGGGAGCGGGGGACGGTGGAGAGGAAGTAGGAGTCCCAGAGAGCTTCGTTGAGGAGGTAGGATTGGTCGTAGTGATAGCCAGCGTCGAGCTTGGCTTCGGTGGCGGCCCATCGGTTGTCGCTGAGATTCACGTAGGTGGCGTCCAGGGGAATGCGCGGGTCGGCGAGGGAGTTACCAACTGCGTAGCCCGGTTTGTGGCCGAGGCCCCGCATAGCGAACTTTTCGTTGGCCGCTCCGATGCCGAAGGTGAGGTATTCGCGGACGAGGCGGTGTGCCTTGGTGGAGAAGTCGACATGCGAGAACTGAGCGAGAGAGCGGAAGTGCTGGTGATCGTAGCCTTTGGGAATCTCGTAGAAAGTGCCTTGAGTGACACCGGTGAGGTGGGAGTAGGCGATGAACGGGTTGTCGTAGGAGCCCGAGCCCGAAACTGGAACTTCCCAGTCGTCATTGGAGGCTCGGGCGAGGTCCGTACGGTAGTTCGGTATGGTCCGCAGACTTCCGGTCCATGAGCTTCCGTCGTCGTCCGAAAATTCATAGGGGGTAGGGGAGAAAACGGAGGCACGGGGGTTGTAGTTGGCGAGCCAGCGGATGCGGTCGTCCTCGGAGGAGTCCGAATAGGCTTCGGCGGCGGCGTAGCGCATGACGAAGCGGCGGCCCACCGAGCCAGCCAGTTCCCCAGAGGTGTAGCGCCCGCTTGACTTGCGGCGCAAGAGGGGAAATTGCTCGGGCACCGCTTCGTCTTTGAAGCGCCCCATAGAGAGCACGAGGAGGGGGTCGTTATAGGATGAGTCGGTGTCCACTGGTCCTTGGAAGAGGGCGAGGTAGGTGTCGTTGTGGTCCAGCAGCACTTCACCGTGGGTAGGCTTCACATCGGAATCGAAGGTCTTCCCCGTCCGCTTCCAAAAGGTGTGCCCGCCGTTCCATCCTTCCTTGAGGACGTTGCGCGGAGCCTCGCCGATTCTGTACTCAGCGTAGCGCGACTCCGCGTCTGGCGTGAAGACTAGCGCCTGGCCCGCCTTGAGGCCCGAAACGTTTTCCAGAACGAAGCCCGTCTTCTTCCGCATCAGACCGGGGTATTTCGTGGACACGGTGGTGGAGGCGGGATACCCTGAGGAGGATTTCAC
>CAXGVD010000442.1:0-2721 GCA_964012695.1 uncultured Opitutia bacterium | reverse complement strand
CCTTCGACCTATTCACGCTCCGTCAAATCGCCGGCGCCCTCCTTCCCGCGACAACCCCCGAGCACCGCCTCGCCACCGCCTTCCACCGTCAAACCCTCACCAACACAGAAGGCGGCACAGACCGCGAACAGTGGCGCGTGGCCGCCATCATGGACCGAGTAGAGACCACCGGCTCCGTTTGGCTAGGCCTCACCCTTGCCTGTGCCCGCTGCCATGACCACAAATACGACGCCCTCTCCCAGGACGAGTACTACCAACTCTTCGCCTTCTACAACAACGGAGACGAAACCAACTTCAATGTCCCCTCCTCTCGCTCCGCCACCACCAAACACCAAGAGGCCAAGGCCGCTTACGACAAACTTCTGGCCGAACTCCAAGTCCGCCTGCAAAAACTCCAAGCCACCCGCAAAGATGCCCAAGCCATATGGGAAAAGGAAACCCTAGCCCGCCTCGCCAAGGCCAAGCCCACCGCCCGCCACCTCCTCGCCTTGGAAAACCTCCCCGAATCCGAAGACCTCCGCATCTCCCACCGCTCCGACGGCTCCCTCTTTGTCGAGAAGCTCACAGCCGACTC
Source organism: uncultured Opitutia bacterium (assembly GCA_964012695.1). Taxonomy (GTDB): domain Bacteria; phylum Verrucomicrobiota; class Verrucomicrobiia; order Opitutales; family Seribacteraceae; genus CAXGVD01. The sequence continues at coordinate 2,147 of CAXGVD010000442.1, read as the reverse complement.
TGCCACCTACGTCCTCCACGCCAGTCTCGACCTGAAGGGCCTACCCCTCACCGGCTTCCGCCTCGAAACCCTCGCCGACCCAAAGCTCCCCTCCAAGGGCCCCGGCCTCACCTCTCACGGCAACTTCGTCCTAAACGAGTTCCGAGCCTTCGCCGCCGACCTCGTTGAAGCCGACAAACGAACACCCCTTCCCCTCGCCTCCGCCAAGGCCGACTTTTCCCAAAGAAACTGGCCCGCTTCCGCCACCATCGACGGCAAAGTCGAAACCGGTTGGGCCATTTCCCCGCAAATGGGACGCCTCCATCACCTCACCCTACGACTGGCCAAACCCCTCCCTGCAAAGGACGCCGCCCGCCTCCGCATCGAACTCGTCCAAACCTACGGAACTCGCCACCTCATCGGCCGCTTCCGCATCCTCGCCCTAACAGGAGAAGACGACGACTCCCTTCCTCCCGAAAACGTCCGTAAGGCCCTCCTCGTCGACGACGCCAAACGCAACCCCGCCCAACGCAAGCTCCTCGCCGACCACTTCGCATCCGCCGACCCCACCCTAGCCAAGCTCCGCAAGGAAATCGACGACCACCGCAAAAAAGCCCCCAAGCCCCCCACTCTCTCCGTCCGCGTCATCACTCAAAGGACCAGCTCCCCCCGCTCTACCCACGTCTTCCGCCGAGGCGAATTCAAGCAACCCCTTCACCAAGTCCATCCCGGCGCCCCCGCCACCCTCCCCACCATACGACCCAGAAACAAAGGAAAGCCTGCCGACCGCCTCGACCTCGCCCGCTGGCTCGTCCAACCCGACAACCCACTCACCCCGCGCGTCTTCGCCAACCAAGTCTGGTCCCATCTCTTCGGCCACGGCCTCGTTCGCACTCCCGATGACTTCGGCATCCGTGGAGAAGCCCCAACCCACCCCTCACTTCTTGACTACCTCGCCCACCACCTCGTCCACCAAGCTCGCTGGTCCCGCAAAGCCCTTATCCGGCATATCCTCCACTCCGCCACCTACAAACAAAGCTCACGACACCGCCCCGAACTCCGCGATCTCGACCCCGCCAATCGCCTGCTTCACCGCCAAAACCGCTTCCGCGTGGAAGCCGAAATCGTCCGCGACCTAACTCTCGGCGTCGCTGGCTCCCTCTCTCCAAAGGTCGGCGGCCCCTCCGTCTTCCCGCCCCTCCCCGCCGGCGTCGCCGCACTGTCCTACGCCAACAACTTTAAGTGGGCAACCAGCAGAGGCGAAGACGCCCTCCGCCGCGGCCTTTACACCTTCTTCAAACGCACCTCCCCCCACCCCAACCTAATCACCTTCGACTGCCCCGACTCCAACGTCGCCTGCGTCCGTCGGCGCCGCTCCAATACCCCTTTGGCTGCGCTCGTAACCCTCAACAACGCCACCTTCGCCCAAGCCGCCCGCGACTTCGCCCAACGCCTCCGCAAGGAACTACCCGAAGCAGACGACGAAGCCCGCCTTGCCCGCGGCTTCCAACTCGCCACCGCCCGCCTGCCCGAACCGGCGGAAACCCAAGCCCTCGCCCAACTCCTCCAAGACGCCCGAGCCCACTACTCCGCCAACGCCGAAGAAGCCAAAACATACGCCGGCGACCCCGAAACCGCAGCATGGACCGCCACCACCCGAATCCTCCTAAACCTGGACGAGTTCCTAACTCGGGAGTGAGGAAGTTTCAAGTTTTCAGACCGCGCCGCTTCTGCATTCCACAATCTGTATTCCCCAACCCAAATGAACCTACACTCTCTTGCTCGCCGCGACTTTCTCGCCACCTCTGCCTCCGGACTCGGCGGCCTCGCCCTCGCCCAGCTACTCCACCAAGACGGCCTCCTCGCCGCCCCCGAGAACTCAGGTTTCACCAACCCCCTCGCCCCCCGCAATCCACACTTCGAGGCCAAGGCCAAAGCCTGCATCTTTATCTTCATGGCCGGTGCGCCCTCCCACCTCGACCTCTTTGACCCCAAGCCCAAGCTCAACGAAATGGCCGGACAATCCCTCCCCAAGAGCGTTCTCGACAAAGCCCGCTTCGCCTTCATCAAACCCCAAACCGCTACCCTTATGGGCACCAAGCGAACCTTCAGGAAGCACGGCCAATGCGGCATGGAGTTCAGCGACTTACTCCCCCAGCTCGGCTCCG
>CAXGVD010000441.1:0-2729 GCA_964012695.1 uncultured Opitutia bacterium | reverse complement strand
CTTCTCCTGCAGGGAACCATCGACCGCCGCCCTCTTCCCGAAACGGACTGGACCACCTTTGAGAGCGACTTCCTTTCGTTTCTCGCTGAATATCTCTCCGCTCGGCCCGAGCCCGAACCTTGGCCCGAAAACTTCGACGAGGTTCGAACCCCCTACGTCGAGCAGTTCGCCTCCGAGGGCTGGCTTAAAGAGCGCAGGACTACTCCTTTTCGAAAGTAATCACGTTTTCCACATGCCGCGTCTGCGGGAACAGGTCGAAGGGTCGAACCCTGCGGATGCGGTAGCCCCCCTCTGCCAATGCTTTTGCGTCCCGGGCCTGCGTGGAGGGGTCGCAGGACACATAGACGATACGGGCTGGACCGAAGGCGAGGGCCTGCTTCAAAAATTCCTCGTCGCATCCCTTGCGCGGGGGATCCACCACGAGGGCCGAACATTCGCCCGGTTCCTCCACCTCCGCGAATACCTCCGAGGCCGTCCCGAGGATGAACGCACAGTTTTCGATGCCGTTCAGCAAGGCGTTCGCCCGAGCCCACTCGAAACCGTCCCGACTGATTTCCACTCCCGTCACCCGAGAAAAACTCGCCGCCGCCGAAAGGGCGAACAGGCCACCGCCGCAATAGGCGTCTACCAAGCAGTCGACGCTTTCGCCCTTCGCCTCCTCCACCACGTGCCGGACCATTTCCGGCACCAAGAAAGGGTTGTTCTGGAAAAATTCGCCCGCCTTGAATTGGAAGGTGAGGCCGCCTACCTTTTCCGAAACCACTTCCTGCGGGTTCGTCGTCACGCCCTCCAATACGTGACGCAGGAGCAGGGTGCCGCCCTTCTTCCCCTTCCAATTCCTCCGCAGGTTTTCCCGGGCCTCGGGCAGGGCGTCGTTGATTTCCTCGGTGGCGATCGGGCAGGCCGGTGCGTCGACGAGGGCACGCCGCGAACCGCGCCGCAAAAAGCCGATGTCGCCGATGGCCCCGTCCTTGACCTTGTGGAAATGCGGCGTCAGTTTGGTTCTGTATCCGTAGGGCTTGGGGGAAGCGGCGGCGGGCTCCACCTCCGTTTCAAGTCCGCCTATGCGTCGCAGGCATTCGTCCACGTGGCGTCGCTTCCATTCCAACTGCGTTTCGTAGGCCACGTGCTGGTACTGGCAACCTCCGCAGGTTGCATAAAGGCCGCAAACAGGCTCCACTCGTTCGGGTGCGGGCTCCAAGACTTCCACCAAGTCCGCCTCCGAATAGTTCTTGTGGTTGCGGTACACTCGGACCCGGGCCAGCTCACCCGGCAGGACATGGGGGGCCTGCACCACCCAGTCCCCGTCGCGCAGAATGCCGTAACCCAGATTCGTCAAATCCTTCACCTGGAGCGTCAGCTCGTGGTGGTAGGGATACGGCTCGGACCGAAAGCCTTTGGGCACCTGCCTCATGGGGGCGTGGTTTATCTTGCTCGACCGCTTCGGGCAAAACCGTTTTTTCCAAAGCCGTGAGCGAACCCATTCTCAGCCTCCAAAACGCCCGGGTGAAGGAACTCGTTAAGTTGCGCGATTCCGCACGCCGTCGCCGCCAACTTTCCCGTTTCCCCGTCGAGGGTGCCCACGAGCTGCAAGTAGGCTTGGAGACAGACCTTCTATTTCTTGAAGCCTACTTCTGTCCCGAACTTTTCTGTGACGCCGGCGAAACCGATCTCCTCGCCCGCCTCGAAGGAGCCGGGGCCGACCTCGTGGAACTCGGTTTCGACGCCTTTCGCAAGGCCGCCTATCGGCAAAACCCAGACGGGCTTCTAGCCGTTGCCGCCACCCGTTCCCTAGACCTCGACGAAATCGACCTGCCCGCCGCCGCTCCTCCCCTCGTCCTCGTCCTCGACGAAGTTGAAAAACCCGGCAACTTTGGAGCCATCCTACGTACCGCCTCTGCCTTCGGAACGGACGCCCTCCTGCTCAGTGACCCCGCCCTCGACTTTTTCAACCCCAATGTCACCCGTGCTTCCCGCGGGCTCTCACTCGGCTTTCCAGTCGGGCTCGCCTCCAAGGAACAAGTCCACGCCTTCCTCCGGGAAAACGGTCTGCGCCTCTTCGGAACCAGTGCCAAAAACGCCACCCCGCTCCGGGACGCCGACCTCGCACAACCTGCCGCCATCCTCCTTGGCTCCGAACGCGAAGGTTTGGGCCCTTTCTGGCAAGAGCGCATTGACGAAGCACTCGTCATCCCCATGCTCGGCCCCGCCGACTCTCTCAACCTCGCCGCCGCCGCCGCCTGCCTCACCTACGAAGCGTCGGTGCAGAGACGTTGAGTTGACTTAGTTGCGTGCAGCGTCACGACGATTTTGAATGTTACAATCCTTCGGATACCGAGAGACCTTTAAGGTGTTTGAGCGAACGATTTCTAAATAATTTACCCCAAATATTAAGAAAGCGGCGCACCGAAAATTGCTTCAACTCCAAATAGCCATGACTTTTCGCGATCTCCGAATTCCTCCAAGCAACCGTCTGTAAGCGTTGTAAGGAAAGCTTCGGGAATCTTACAGCATTCGAATCAACAAACAGTGGCGGGTGCGCTTTCGCTGGTCAGATGACGGTCCCTGCGAATGGAGTGTTTCTTTGACCTCCTCCAAGTCTATTTTCTAAGGTTACAAATGGATTTCGACCTACGCAAAGCCTGGCACAACCTTATCCCAAGCATCGATGCTGAAATCGCACCTCTTGGCCTTGCCGAGAAAGAATTTTTTCATAAGCCGACTCGGCT
>CAXGVD010000440.1:0-2732 GCA_964012695.1 uncultured Opitutia bacterium | reverse complement strand
GCTTGCCTGCGTCGGATCCTTCGGCGCCGTCCGCGCCTTTCTTGCCTTTGGCGTTCCCGAACATGGTCAGCGATTCTATTGCCCGACCATTCGGACGCGCCCGCCGGGAGCGGAACTCGGGCGAGTGGAACCGGGTGGAACGGGCCGGCCGGGTACTACGACGGCGTTACTCGAGCCCGTGGGCTTGCGAGGCGGTATGGTGACGGCCCGGCGGATGATGGTGCCGTTGGCGGCCCGTACCGGGACGGTGCGGGTCTGCGAAGGTTTCTTTGCCGCGACAGGCTTGGGCTTGCCTTGCCCGGGCACGGGCAGCGTCTTGCCGGTGGAAGCCCGCAGGCTGAGAGTAGTACCGTTTTTGAGCCGGAGTTCGTCCTTCTCGGGATCGAAGCTGCCGACTTCCACGCCGGCGTCATTGGCCAAGCCTTCTACCAGCCAGAAGCCTTTGTTCTTCACCTTGTCGAAAATGCTGAAATGATCCAGACCTCGGTAGCGGAAGTAGCCGCGCAGCTCCAGGTTCGGGTTCACGGGCTTGGGGGCTGGCGGAGGCGTAGGGTTGGGGTTCACGGCGGGCGTCGGAGGAGGACGATTGGAGCCGGGACGCAAAAACGGGTTGGCTCCGCCGTTCTGTCCGAACAGCCAACCCGAGCCGGTCGGGTACAAAAGGCCGAGCCCGAGAAGGCAAACGACACACAAGTGGTCTCTCGTCGTCTTCATGAACAATCTCCTCGTCAGTAGTTGAAAACGGGAATAGCGGAAGGGGCATCGCGCTCGGAAAACTCATTGCGGCGGGACGGCGCATCTTTCTCGCCCGGAGGAACGAGACCGCGGCCGGACGGCGAAGTGAAGCGCGGACGGTAGTCGGGTGAAAGGCGACGGTCGATGTCAGTTACGTTTTGCCGGGTGAAATTTTCGCCGGGACGCAGAATCGTGGGTCGCAGGAAGATGAGCAGCTCAGTGGGGGTGTACTTCAAGGACTTGGGCCGGAAGAACTTTTTGCCGAGAATAGGAATGGAGCTAAGGAGGTTGTAGCGGGATTCGGTGGAGTCCACCTGCACTTCTTGGAGTCCCCCGAGCACGAGAATTTCTCCGTCGCGCACGGTGACGAAAGACTTGGCCTGTCGGATTTTCTTAGAGGGGAGTTCCTGCCCTTGGTAGGTATTGGTCCTGGTCTCGTCGAACTTCTCCGCCGTCACCTCCACTTCCATGAAAATGGACCCGGGGGTGAGCAAGGTCCCGTTTTCATCGAACTTGGGCATGCCGATTTTGGGTTTCTTGATCTCCAGTTCGGTCTTGGCGGTTATGCTGTCCCGCTGGCCCGCAGCGCTGGCGCCGCCGTTGGTGTTGGTGCCGCCGATAAAGGTGGGGACGACGATATTGCGCTCGTCCTCTATCAGGATGTTCACCTCGGGCGAATTGTGGGCGAGGGTGAGAGTGGGGGTGGAGAAGATACGAACGTCGTTGCGCTGGGAAGACAGAGCGAAGATTTGGTCCCAACGTATACCGGAGAGCTTCCAGTCGTGCAGTTGGAAGGGAATGGAGGTGTTCAGCCCAGGCACGCCGAGAATGCCCTGAAAGGTCTCGGAGGCCACGTTTTCCGTGACTTGGATGGTGCTGCCATCCGGTTGCTGGATGGATCGGGTACCTGTGGCGGGCTCGCCGAAAAGAGAGTCTCCCGCCGCCCCGCGGGCGAACTTGGACCACTCAAGGCTCTTGAAGAGCGCGTCGATGCCACGCTGGTTTTGCTCGGAAAGGTCGACCATGACGAAGATGGTGTCGATGCGGGCAAGCGGCAGGGGGTGGTCCAGGGACTCGATCATGCGTCCGATTTCCTCGATATCCGCCTTGGTCCCGTACACGAGGATGGAGTTGCTTCGTTCATCTGAGGAGATGGTGATGAAGTCGCTGAACTCATGAGATCCGTCAGTTCCCTCCGCCCCTCCTGCGGAAGAGGCGGCTGCTGGGGCGGGACTCGCGCCGGGAGTGGGCGGCTTGGGATTGGTGGAGGCGGGCGTGGGTCGGGCGCCGGACTTGCGGCCTTGGGCCTGTTGCTTGATCCGTTGCTGGTTTTTGACGACTTCGTCCAGAATGGTCCGAATTTCCTTGGACTCGGCGTGCATCAGCTTGAAGAGCTTGGAGGAAGTCTTCATTTTCACGGGGGCGTCAAGCGTTTCGAGAATGAATTGAATGGTCTCCAAGTTTTGAGTCCTGGTCACGACGACGAGCTTGCCAGTACGCTCGTCCGAGTCCACGAGAGTGGTGCCACCGAGGAACGGTTTGAGGCTGCCCTCGATCATGGCCTTCAGCTTGGTTTCCAATTCACGGGCCCCAGCGTGCTGGGTGTCCCAGACGAAGAACTCGGTGCCCAAGTCCTCCTTGCGAATGGGCCGGTCAATGGTGTCCAGCAACTTCTCCATCCGCTGAAGGTTGAGGAGGGAATCGGTGACTAGGATGCTGTTGGCCTTCTCGAAGACGAGGAGGCTGGACACGTTGGGCGTGGCGAAGGGATTCAATTGCTCCCGCACCTCCGTGGCGGGAGCGTACTTGAGGTGAAACATTTTCACATAAATGCGTTGGCTAGGCGGAACGAGGCGGGCATCGCCATCCAGCCAAATCGGCACTTGGGCATTCACGCCAAGGGCGGGCACGGCTTTCCAGAACAGGTTGTCGATTTTGGTGATAGCGATGCCGTTCATCGCCAGCAGGCTCTCCAAGGCGAGCAGGGTTTCCCGCTT
>CAXGVD010000439.1:0-2739 GCA_964012695.1 uncultured Opitutia bacterium | reverse complement strand
TGTGGGTTTTCGTGGCGCAGGATACGGACGACTTCGGCGACTTCCAAAGCGTTCCCGACGCAACGCCCAAGCGGCCTGTCCATGTCTGTGACGAGGGCTTCCACCCGGCAACCGAGACGACTCCCTACCGCCACCAGGGTCTTGGCCAGTTCGGCGGCATCCTTCGGAGTTTTCATAAAGGTGCCCGACCCCGCCTTGATGTCGAGGACCAGGCCGCGGACGCCCGCCGCCAGCTTCTTACCGAGGATGCTGGCGGTGATGAGGGGTACGGAAGGCACGGTGGCGGTGACGTCCCGCAGAGCGTAGAGCTTCTTGTCCGCCGGGGCCAGTTCGGCGGATTGCCCCGAGATTGAACAGCCGACCTTCCCTACGACGCTTCGAAAGGCCTTCGGCGACAGGTCTGTGCGGTAGCCAGGAATGCTTTCCAGCTTGTCCAAGGTGCCGCCCGTGAGTTCGAGTCCCCGTCCCGAAAGCATGGGTACGACCACCCCGCAGGCGGCGACGAGCGGAGCCAGTACGAGGGAAATCTTGTCCCCGACGCCGCCCGTGGAATGCTTGTCGGCGGGGAAGGCGTCCAAGTCGGAGAAGTCGAGTCGATCACCGGATGAGACCACGGCCTCGGTCAGTACACAGGTTTCCTCGAAGTCCATGCCCCGCAGGCAGGTGGCCATGGCGAAGGCGGCCATTTGGTAGTCCGGCACCTCGCCGCGGGCGTAGCCGAGAACGAACTCCCGCAAAGATTCTGATGGCAGGGGCTGCCCGTCCCGTTTTCGGGCTATCACCTCTTGTGGCAACATCCCTTCAGCCTAGGAAATCGAAGACGGGAAACAACGTCGCTTTTTTCGTTCTCTACGGGTTCTCCGTGGTTTTTTTTGAAGCAAGCCAAGCACAATGGGGCTTTTGCACTTCAAAGTGTCGGGGTAGATTCTGAGTTCATTTAGGTTCTCCTAAAGGACAAAAGGGAGTTTTGGACTAGGTAATCCCAAGGAAATCAAACTTAGGGACGGAAATTCGAGATACAGGAATGGAACCCTTCGGAAGCAAGAGCGACTTCTCTGAAACTGCTTGCCAGTTTTGTTGAAACCAAGGCACCTTCCTAATGCGCTGTCGAAGAAGCACCACATTTTCTTCGCCAAGTCTTTTGAGGCTGACGAATCCGAATCCGGCGCTATCTAACAAATCCGCAATGAATAACAGTACGCGCATCACTTTGGTCAGGCACGGCGAAACGGAGTGGAACCGTTCCGGACGTTGGCAGGGTCACTTGGATGCTCCGCTGACCTTGGAAGGGGAGGCTCAGGCCCGGGCCTTGGGGGAACGGCTGCGGGGAGACGTCTTCGACGCCTGTTATGTCAGCGACCTCGGGCGGGCCGTTCGTACGGCGGAACTAGTCGGCGGCCCCGGCGGGTTTCGTTTTGAGAAGGACGAGCGCCTACGCGAACGTGATCTGGGGGTGATTCAGGGGATGACCACGGAGGAGATGCTAGTGCGTTATCCGGAGTTATATCACTCCTTTCGAAACGATGGTCCGGAGTACGTTGTGCCGGAAGGCGAGAGCTTTAGTGGGTTTTACGAACGTTGCGTGGGGGTGTTGGAGGCCATTGCCGAACGTAATCAGGGAGGGCGGGTTCTGGTGGTAACGCACGGTGGAGCACTCGGGGCGGTATTTCGCTACGTGGCGGGCGTGCCTTTGGACAGTCCGCGCCGCTTTGTCTTGCTCAACTGCTCGGTGAACGTGGTGGAGAAGAAAGACGCGGGGTGGAACTTGGTCTCCTGGGGAGACGTTGCCCACTTGACCGGTCTCCGCTCCTTGGACGACGAGTGACCCGTTTCAGCTTTTGCGGCCGAGGCCCAGCTTTTCCTTGCAGAACTTGATGCTGCGTTCGAGTTCGGCCAGTTGGTAGTCTTGCTGGGCCTTTTTACGATCCTCTCCCGGAGGCACTTGGAAGGGGGGGATGGCTTTGCCTTTCTTGGCGAGGGCCAAGAACTTGGAGAAGTCGTCCGCTCGGATTCTTGCGTAGGGGGCCCAAAAGGCGGGGTCGAGATAATCGAAGGGTTTGGCGAAACCGGAAATGGTTTCGAGTTGAACGGGGACTTTCGGGCACAGCGCCTTCCAGCGTTCGGAGAAAGCTTCCATGTTCACGCAACCCTCTCCCATGGCAGTCCATTGTACGGTGGCCCCTTTCTTGCTTTCCCAGACCATTGAGTCGCGTATGCCAGCGGAGACGGCGTAGGGAGCCAGGTTAGCGATGGTTTCAACAGGGTCTTCCAGGGTCCAGGTGGCGTTGCCGGTATCGATGGTGGCGCCCACGTATTCGGGACCGGCTCGCTCGATCAATTCGACGAGTTCACGGCTGTGCAAGTCGCCAGCGTGATTTTCCACGGCGATTTTAACGCCGGCGGAGAGGGCGGCTTTGCGTACTTTTTTGCATGTGGCCACGGTGCTGTCGATATGGCGTTGGATGCCGCCTTCGCCCTTCCTGTCCTGCATGGATCCGAGGTAGCAACGGGCCGCTTCCGAGTCGATGCCGGCAGCCACCCGGATGAGGAGGCGAAGGTGTTCCTCGGGGGAGCCGTGCTTCTTGATGAGCTTTGGTGAGGTGGGGCAGATGCCGCCGGTGCCGGCTTGGAGTGAGATGCCGTGGTTGGCTGCTTCCTGTTTCAATTCCTTGAGGTAGCCAGCGTCGAAGTTTTCGTAGACGTCGAGGTCGGAGAAAAGAATGGAGTCCACCTGTTGCT
>CAXGVD010000438.1:0-2740 GCA_964012695.1 uncultured Opitutia bacterium | reverse complement strand
CGGGACTCGTCGAGAGGGAGGGCATCGTCTGCAACAGCTTCAGCGGGGTGAGCGGGGCGGGACGCAACGCCTCCGAAAAGCTGCTTTACTGCGAACGCAACGAAAGCGCCGCCGCCTATGGCTTGCCAAAGCATCGGCACCTTTCCGAAATCGAGGAGCAACTCGGTACGGCGGCGACCGAGAGCGTGGTGATCTCCTTCCAGCCGCACCTCGCCCCGATGAACCGCGGCATCGCCACCACCATATCCGCCCCCGCCAAGGGCTCGACGGACGCCGGTGCGGTGGAAGCCTGCTGGCGGGAAAAGTACGCTGGACGCCCCTTCGCCCACATCCTGCCAAGCGGGGAGTTTCCCGACACGGCCCACGTTGCCGGCACTAACCGCGTCGATTTCTCAGTCGTCGCCGACGAACGAACGAATCGCTACGTCCTGACCTCCGCCTTGGACAACCTCCTCAAGGGAGCGGGCGGGCAGGCCGTCCAAGCCATGAACCTTTGCTCGGGGTTCGACGAATCCGCCGGTTTGCCATGAAGTTCTACGAAAACGTGGAAGGACTCACGGAGGCCCACGGCTTTTTCTGTGCCGCCGCCGCCTGCAACGTGCGGGGCAAGCGGGACGGCCGACTGGACCTCGGCGTCGTTTACTCGAAGCGCCCCTGCACGGCGGCGGGCGTCTTCACCACCAACGATGTGAAGGCCGCACCCGTACTGCACGGCATGGACTTGCTGGCGAAGCGTCAGGACGGCTACCACGCCATCGTGGTCAACAGCGGAAACGCCAATGCCTGTACGGGAAAAAAGGGAGAGGCCGACGCACTCTTGATGGCCTCGGAAACGGCTCGACACCTGAACCTGCGGCCCGAACAGGTCTTCGTCTGTTCCACGGGGCGCATCGGGGAGCCCCTTCCCACTAGCCGCATCACGGCGGGCATTCGCGACGCCGCCGCCGACCTGAAGGACGAGATGGACGGCGGCCCCGCCTTCCAGCAGGCCATCCTCACCTCGGACACCACCACCAAGTCCTGTCTCGCCACCTTCGACACACCCGAGGGAACGATCCGGGTGACGGGCGTTGCCAAGGGCGCGGGCATGATCGAGCCAAACATGGCCACCATGCTCGCCTTCCTCACAACGGACGCCGAAGTCCCCGCCCATCTCCTCCGACAAGCCCTCGTCGACGCCAACGCCAAGACCTTCAACCGTATCACGATAGACGGCGACATGAGCACCAACGACACGGTTCTGCTTCTCGCCAACGGCTTCTCCAACGTAGCCGTTTCCGAAGAAACACCGAAGTGGCTCGACTCCTTCCGGGTCGCCGTGGAGAAGGTCTGCGCCTGCCTCGCACGAAAAATTGTGAGCGACGGCGAGAAGGTGACGAAATTGGTGGAACTCGCGGTTGAGGGCGCCCCGAACGCCGAAGCCGCCGAGCGAGTAGCCCAAACCATCGCCAACTCGCTCTTGGTGAAGACTTCCTGGTACGGATCGGACCCGAACTGGGGTCGTTTAGTGGACGCCGCCGGCTATGCGGGGGCGGGCCTCGATTTCGACAAACTGGAGTTGCTCTACGACGATGTCCCCGTCCTCCAAAACGGTGCCCCCCTCCTCCGCAACAAGGACAAGTGGAAGGCCATCGTCTCCCGAAAACAGTTCTTGATACGCCTGAACCTAAACCTTGGCCCGCACGCCTGCCGCCTCATCACCAGCGACCTGAGCGAAGCCTACGTGGACTTCAACAAAAGCGAATGACCGAAGACCCGCGCATATCCGCCCTACGGGACAAAGCCGCCGTCCTGGTGGAGGCCCTGCCCTATGTACGGCGCTTCCGCGGCTCCACCTTCGTGGTGAAGTACGGGGGCAGTTTCATGGACGCTCCCGACCCCGAGGTTCGGGCCCGGGTGGCCCGCGACGTGGTGTTCCTGAATTCGGTGGGCATCCGGGCAGTGGTCGTCCACGGCGGCGGCAAAGCCATCACCGCCGCCTTGGAGGAGCGGGGCGTAAAGGCCAAGTTCGTGAACGGCTTGCGGGTCACGGACGAAGAGACCATCGAAATTGTTGACCAAGTGCTCAACGAACGAGTGAACGAGGAGGTCGCCTCCTACGTCTCTCAAAACAATTGCGAGGCGGCCCGCCTGCCTGGTAAGGAGACGCTCCGTTGCGTGAAGTTGCAGGCGGAGCAGGACCTCGGCTACGTAGGCGAGGTGACGGAGGTGGATGTGACTCGCATCAACGCCGCCCTCGATGCGGGACAAGTTCCCATACTCTCCTCCACCGCCGCCGACGCCTTAGGCGTCTGCCACAATGTTAACGCGGACGCGGCCGCGGCCAAGGTGGCCATCGGCCTGGAGGCCCGCCGCCTAGTATACCTGTCGGATGTACCGGGACTACTGCGGAACCCCGCCGACCCCGCCACCCTAATCTCCAGCCTCCCCGCTGGCGAGGTGGAACCGCTGAAGGAGGCGGGTGTCATCGCCAAGGGCATGTTGCCCAAGGTCAACAGCGCCGTGGAAGCCCTCAGGGCGGGCGTGAACCGGGTTCACTTCGTTGACGGGCGGCTTCCCCACAGCCTCTTGCTAGAAATCTTCACGGACACGGGAATCGGTACGGAAATCGTTCACTGACACGCAACCGCCACGACAACTAAGCCACACTCCATTCTATCACGAACTCCTTCACCCTCCACCAAAACAAACGTCATGGACTCAGCCGCCTACCAAGCTCCGCTTCTCGGCAACTACGCCG
>CAXGVD010000437.1:0-2756 GCA_964012695.1 uncultured Opitutia bacterium | reverse complement strand
CACCCCCCCCACATGGACCCTCTTCGCACGCGGTCTGCACGAAATCCTCGGCATCGCCTGGAAGGACGACTGGCTCTACCTCACCCAGCGCCCAGAAGTCTCCCGCATCCAGGACAGCGACGGCGACGGCCGCGCCGACACCTTCGAGACCCTCGGCGACGGCTGGGGCATCAACGGCGACTACCACGAGTACGCCTTCGGCACCCGCCACGACAAGAACGGAGACATCTGGGTCGTGCTCTGCCTCACCGGCTCCGGCGGCGCCTCCGACCAAAGCCCCTTCCGCGGTTGGTGCATGCGGGTCACACCCGACGGCCGGACCATCCCCACCGGCTACGGCATACGCTCCCCCGGGGGCATCGGCTTTAACCACCTCGGCGACGTCTTTTACTGCGACAACCAAGGCCTCTGGAACGGTTCCAGCTCCCTCAAGCACCTCCGCCCAGGGGGCTTCCAAGGCAACCCAACCGGCAACAAGTACTTCGCCCTCACGGACGTCCTCGGCCCCAAGCCGCCCGAACCTCAAAGCGGCAGCCGCATCGAAACCGAACGCAAGCGCGTGCCCGACCTCGTGCCCCCGCCCATCGTCCTCCCCCACGGCAAAATGGGCAACTCCCCCGCCGGCATCGAGTGCGACGAAACAGGTGGCAAATTCGGCCCCTTCGCTACCCAGCTCTTTGTCTCAGAGCAAACCCACTCCAAGGTCCACCGCGTCTTCCTCGAAAAAGTGAACGGGTTCTACCAAGGCGCCGCATTCCCCTTCCTCAAGGGCTTTGGCTCGGGCAACATCGTAGCCCGCTTCGCCGCAGACGGCTCCATGTTCACCGGCGGCACCAACCGAGGCTGGGGCTCCCACGGCAAGAATCCCTTCTCCTTCCAGCGCGTGCGTTGGACCGGTAAAACCCCCTTCGAGGTCCACGAAATGCGGGCCAAGCCCGACGGCTTCGAGCTGACCTTCACCCACCCTGCCGACCCCGCCACCCTCGCCGCCACAGACTCCTACACCATGGAGGCCTACACCTACATCTACCAAAAAGGCTACGGCAGCCCTGTGGTGGACAAGTCCGTCCCCACCATAGAGAAAGCAGTACCCGGCAAGGACGGCAAAAGCGTTCGCCTCCACATCAAGGGCCTCGTCAAGGGTAACGTGCACGAGCTGAAACTGGCCGGCGTCCGCCGCCAGGGCGAAGAAGCCCACCCGCTCCTCCACCCCGTCGCCTACTACACACTCAACGAAATCCCGAAAAACTGACGTCAGGGCCCAAGCCCGTCACCGATTCTCAACCATGAAATCGTATCTTCGATTCGCATCTTGCGCGGCCTTGCTTGCTATCTCCGCGCCCATCCTTCAAGCCAAGCTGCCCAACGTGGTTTTGATTATTTCTGACGACCAGGCTTGGACGGACTATGGCTTCATGGGACACGAGTCCATCGCCACGCCTCACCTAGACAAACTGGCAGAGGAGAGCGTTCTCTTTCGTCGGGGCTACGTTCCCACGGCACTTTGCCGGCCTTCGCTAGTCACCTTGGCCACAGGGCATTACGCACATCGGCACGGTATCACTGGGAACGACCCTTCCCCCAAGTACGCCCAACGCAATTCCGCCCTCTACAAAGAGCGTCGAGCCAAGCTGATTTCCTTCCTCGACAAATTCGACACCCTGCCCGAACTCCTCGGCGAGCACGGCTACCTCAGCCACCAAAGCGGCAAGTGGTGGGAGGGTTCCTTCGGCAACGGCGGATTCACTCACGGCATGACCCGCGGCTTCCCCAAACCAGGTGGACGCCACGGAGACGACGGCCTGAAAATCGGACGGGCCGGAATGGAGCCCATCGAGTCCTTCGTGGACGAGGCCGTCTCCAAGAAAAAACCCTTCTTCCTGTGGTACGCCCCCTTCCTCCCGCACACCCCGCACAACCCGCCCGAGCGGCTACTCTCCAAGTACCGCAAGCCCGGACGCCCGCTCCCCATCGCCAAGTACTACGCCATGTGCGAGTGGTTCGACGAAACCTGCGGCCAACTCGTGGGCTACCTCGAAAAGAAGAAGGTACGGGACGACACCCTCATCGTCTACGTCACCGACAACGGCTGGATCCAGAACCCGAATGGCAATGGATATTCCCGCACCCCGTCTCGCTCCAAGCAAACCCCCTACGAAGGCGGCGTGCGCACACCCATCATGTTCTCGTGGCCCAACGGCGGCCTCAAGCCCGCCGACCGTTCGGAAGTCGTTTCCTCCATCGACCTCGTCCCCACCATGCTCGCCGCCGCCGGAGCCCGCATCCCCAAGGACCTGCCCGGCCTGAATCTGCTCGAGAACCTGCGCACCGGCTCCGCCGTGAAGCGAGCGGGCATCTTCGGAGAGAGCTTCGCCCACGACGTGGCGGACCTCGACAAACCCGAGGCCTCCCTTATTTTCCGCTGGCGAATCGAGGGCAAGTGGAAGCTCCTCCTCACCTACGACGGCGAGGTGAACAGCTACAAGAGCACCCATCCGAGGACGGAAAAACGTCCCCAGCTCTTCGACCTCTCCAAGGACCCCCACGAAAAGGTGAATCTCGCCGAAAAGCACCCCGAGGTAGTGGCCGAACTCGCCGCCAAAATCGCCGCCTGGTGGTCCGTCAAGGAACGCAACATCCTGACCAAGTTCGAGTGAACGAACGGAGAAGTTCCGCCCGCGTGCGGACGCACTCTTGCTTAATTAGTCACCAAGAAAATCCGGCCGCAGAGGCTGACCGGAAAGGAGCTTGGCGCG
>CAXGVD010000436.1:0-2762 GCA_964012695.1 uncultured Opitutia bacterium | reverse complement strand
GCCCCAGCGAATGGTGGACAAACGAAGCGCCTCGCGGCAAACCGAGAAAGCCTAAGAAATCCGGGCTTTTGCCGGAGGGGAAGGATGAAACCGGCGGTGCCTACGCCCTCGTCAAGGGAGGCACCGCGACCAAGCGCAAGGACCTCGCTCTGTCCCATGCCCTAACAAGCTCAGGCGAAGCAATTGCTCTGCGTGAATTGTCAGAACCCGCCACCCGCAAGCTAGTGTTAAAGACGTCATACAAGTCGCTTGTTCCCGGAAGCATCAAAAACGCCGCAATCGCTTTTGGAGACTCGACCAAAAACGACGCCCTGCTGAAGGCGGGCACGGCCATCGGAATGAACGCCCACGTTCTCTTCCCCGGGTCTTGGGAAAACGTATCGGGCGGAGCCAAGACCTCCATGCAGGCTAAAAAGGATTCCAGCTTTGACCTCACCTTGGCGGTCGATCTCGCCAAGCGTTCCGTTTCCGCCACCATCAACGAACGAACCCTCACCTGTCCCCTGCCTGAGGACATCAAGCAGATCCGCTACTTCGGACCCTACGTAAAAGGAACCAGTTCCGCCTTCGCCCCGATCGAGGTAGTCGAGATGGAGTAATTTCTCCTTCTGCAACTTCATGAAACGACACCCTTTTCTATTTGCTCTCGCTTTCTTGACTTTCGCCACCCTCTCGCCAGGAGCACCCACTAAAAACGGGTTCCTAGCAGGAACGGCCACGGTGGACGTAACCCCCGAGGAATGGCCCCTCACCCTAATTGGCAGTTTTTACCCCAAGCCTGCCAAATCCGCGCACGACCCCCTCCACGTTCGAGCACTTGCCATGCAGAACGGAGAAGGCCGAGCCATCATCGTTCTAGTAGACGTTATCGGTATCTCACGCAAAACCTTTGATCCCATCAAGCTCCGAGCTGCCCAAGCCACGGGATGGCCCGTGGAAACCATGCTGATCGCCGCCACCCACACCCACTCCGCGCCCTCCACGCGAACAGGGGGCTCCCCCGCCCAAGACGCCTTTGGCAAAAAGCTGGCGGACGGCGTGGTGGAAGCCATCACCAAAGCCGTAGGAAGTCTCAGACCCGCCAATATCGGCTTCGCCTCCGACGAAGTACCCGAGGAGGTCTTCAACCGACGCTGGCATCTGCAGGAAGGCACCATGCCCCTCAACCCATTTGGCGAGTACGACAAAGTGAAGATGAACCCCAACCGGAACCACATCGTCTCTCCCGCCGGCCCCATCGACCCCGAGGTATCCGTCCTCGACGTGCGGGATGCCCGCAACAAGCCCCTCGCTCTCGTCGCCAACTACGCGCTGCACTACGTTGGCGGCATAAACCTCGGTGAACGAAAAGTCTCCGCAGACTATTTCGGCGAGTTCTCCCGCCTCATGCCCTGGCGCCTGCGGGTCGCCTCATCAGACGACTTCGTAGCCATGCTAACCAATGGTCCCTGCGGCGACATAAACAACATAGACTTCCACGGTAAAAGAGCTCCGCGAGAACCTTTCGAGCAATGCCGTCTCGTCGCTGCCAAGGTGGCCGATGCGGCGTGGCGCGCCACCCGTAAAATCGAGACACGCCACGCAGACCTCCCGCTCGCCATGCTTCAACGAGAAGTGCCTCTCGACTGGCGCAAACCGACACCCGAACTTCTCAAGCGTTCCGAAGAAATCCTCTCCATGTCTCGCGAGGAGCAAGCCAAGCTCCCCAAGCTTGCAGCCATCTACGCTCGCCGCGCCCTCAACCAAGCCGAGCGCGAAGGCCGGGCGGATTGCCTCGTCCAGGCAATACGCATCGGCGACCAAGCCATCGTCACCATGCCCTTCGAAACCTTCGTGGAAATCGGGCTCGAACTGAAAAGGAAAAGTCCCTTCAAACGCACCTTCCTCATCGAGCTGGCCAATGGTTCCTACGGCTATCTCCCAACCCCCAAACACCACGAACTCGGTGGTTACGAAACTTGGCTGGGCACAAGCAAAGTTCAAAAGAACGGCTCGGAAATTCTGATCCAAAACCTCCTCGAGATGCTCCGGGAACTTCACGAAGAAAAATGAAAATACTTTTATCAGCAGCGCTGTTCGTTCTACTCGTTCCGTTCTCGGGAACAGCTCAAAAGAAGAAAGCGGACGCCGGCAACGTCCTGCGGGACTTGGAATACGCCAAGGCGGACGGCATCTCCCTCAAGCTGGATTTGCACATGCCCGAGAAAAAGCTCCGGGCGGACGGCTCCAAGCCGGAAGTGGTGGTGTTCTTTCACGGAGGAGCCTGGAGGGCGGGCTCCAAGAAGAATTGCCACTTGGCCTGGCTGACGAACTACGGCTACGCCGTGGCCAGCGTAGACTACCGGCTCAGCGGGCAGGCCAAGTTTCCCGCCCTCGTCCACGACTGCAAGGGGGCCGTGCGCTGGCTCAGGGCCAACGCCGACAGGCTGGGACTGAACGCCCGCCGCATCTGCGCCTCGGGCGCCTCCGCAGGCGGCCTGCTCGCCACCTTGCTGGCCACGAGCGGCGGCGTGGAAGCCCTGGAAGGCAATGTCGGAGGCAACCTCGACCAATCCAGCCGGGTCCAATCCGCCATCGGCATGTTCTGCCCCACGGACCTGTACTACAACGCCACCGCCGAACAGGAACGTTGCGATCAACCCAACTGCCCTCTCTACCAATTGATGGGCGGCAAACCCTCCGAACAGCTCGAACGCGTACGCCTCGCCAGCGCCACCGCCCACGTCACGCCGGACGATCCGCCCCTCATTCTCCTTTACGGC
>CAXGVD010000435.1:0-2770 GCA_964012695.1 uncultured Opitutia bacterium | reverse complement strand
GGGGAGCCTGCCCCGCCCCGTCCAAAAAATAGTTTTGGCTTCACGTCCCGGAGGTGTAACCGCCGAACCCAGCCTCTTGCCTTCGAATGCTGAAGGGAAGCCTTAAGGCTACGCTTGAATGAACCTCACCCTCCTCACAAGCCGTCGCGTTCGGCTCGGAGGAAGCGGGACTCGTTTCCTTGGGCGGCGGACGAACGAAGTCTTTTCCTTAGTCTGCGGTTCACCTTGATAAGAAAACGTGTGAGAGCGGCGCGGGCGGAATTGCGGAACCAGTGCAGTTCGTGAACGGGTTCGTCGTGGGTTGCTAGGCGGCGCTTGTAGCCGAGGCCACCGGGGAGGAAGTCGATTCTTCGACCGTCGGCGTGGGCTTGGGCAAGGTTTAGAAGAAGGAGTTGACGGCCCGGAGAGTGTTTTCTCCAAGCTTCGTCGTAGGCGATGTTGTGGAGGTGGTAGGTGGTGGAATCGGGTTCGGTACCGGAAGCCAGAAGACCGAGTTCCCACGCGATGGGTTCGTCGTTCACTCGGAGGCAGGAGGCGGTGACTCGGCCTTTTCGGGCGAGGTCCGGCAGGAGGTCGAAGAAGAAAGCTCGTTTGTTTCGGATGGAGTAGATGCCTGCCACTTGAGGGGTTTTCCAGGAGTTGTTTTCAACGATGCAGGAGGAAGGGAGAAAGGCACCGAGAGAGGAAGTGTCGGCGTGTATCTCGTGGGTGATTTTGCCAGTACGGGCAAGGGCGCGTTCTTCGTAACGGAGGGTTTTGCGGGACTTGGAACCGAGACGGTCGCGTAAGTAGGCGTCGAAGGTCACGAATGGGCGGAAATCGACGAAGGTCGTGAGCCTTGGGGATCGTTCGAGAAGGAGATCGGACTTGTCAGCGAAGAAAGGGGCAAGGTATTTGCTGTGGAAAGCGTCCGGCAGAAGGGAAGTCCAGAGGTAGTGGTAGCCTCCGTCGCGGAGGAGGAGGCGGGCACCGTCTAGAAGGGCGGGAATGGCGTCTTCGTGGGCGAGAGGGTGGTGGTAGTCGGCTTCGTCGAACACGAAGGGCCAAAGCCCTTTGGCCCCGAGAACGCCGGATTTCTCGACGAAGGGCCAGCAGGCTCGGAGTGTTCCTTGAGCGTCTCGGACGAGGAGGGTGAGAGGCTCGGCGTCGCGGGCGAACCATTTGCGCCAGTGGCGGAGCCACTCAGGAGAGAAGTAGGGATTGGGGGCAGAAAGCGAGGCGTAGAGGGGTTCGAGTTCGGGTTCGATCGCTTCCCATGCTTCGCTTCCGCACTGGACGGAAAAGGTGAGTTTCGCCCGGCACTGCTCTCCTTCGTTCATGGGGCAGCGACATGGGAGGGAGACGGCGGGAATTCCCGCCTCAACGGCCTCAGGCGTTGAAGCCTTGGAAGTCTTCGAACTCGGCTCGGAAGCCTCCATCCACGCCCCGGCAAAGCACGGCCACAGCGTCGTGGGAGTGTAGGGACTCGAAGTGGGAGCAGACTACGCGGAAGTCTATAATGCGGGCGTCGTCGTCGAGTTGCTCGTAAAGCAAACGGGCGGCGTCCTCGACAAACTTAATGTAGGCTCCGTTCAACTCGGCGAAGGCCTGCTCATCCTCACGGCGGACCATGACTTGTGTCTCCGTACGCAGGGCGGCGAGGCAGATGTCACGCAATTCCAACAGGGACAATTCCTTCTCGGGATGCACTTCCACGCTCACTCGGGCTCGACTGCGCTGGGAGTGAGGGATGGCCAAGAGGTCGCGTTGATCTCGGGCGTGCTCGGCCAGTTCAGATGCACAGGGGCATGCAGAAGAGTAAACGAAGTCGAAGTGAATGATTTTGCGGAAACGGTCGGCTCTGTCGCTGATGCCTTCGAAGGCGCAGTCATAGTACTGCACACCACGGAGACCGGAGCGCAGGCTTTCCTGCTCCATGGGATAGGCGAAGGCGGCCTTGATGCGGGCCTCCTTGGAATCGAGACGAGTCTTGTAGGTGCTCAAAACTTCGCCGATAACTTCGGGCGTAAAGGTTTCGTCCCGATACTCGTAGAAATTTCGAATGATGCGGGACATGTTTATGCCCTTCTTGTCCGAGTCCAAGCTCACGGTACCCGTGATTTTCGTCTCCAAAGTAAGGTCTTCCCCATCTGGTCCAATGAAGCACAAGGGTAGACGAAACCCCGAAATCCCCACTTGCAAGATAGGTACGTTGGCCCCTTCCAGCCCTTGCGAGCCTGAGTTCTGCACATCAGGCAGGCTGGCGTGATACTCTGGGGTGACGACGAAATTCTCGTCGTAATCGCGGCGGGCTTGACCCGATTTGGATAGACCGTGTTCCATCAATCGACTCTGACCTAAGGAGAAAGGAGCGAAAAGGCAAACCTCGTTACTTGGCTTTGCCTTGGTTGGCCACGGCCTCCATGGCCTTGGCCACGGCTTCGGGATCCCCGAGGTAGCGGCGGTCCAGAGGTTTCAGGTTTTCGTCCAGTTCGTAAAGAAGCGGCATGCCAGTGGGAATGTTCATGCCGATGATGTCTTCCTCGGACACGTCATCCAAGTATTTGACTAGAGCCCGCAAAGAGTTTCCGTGGGCGGCGATCAGAATGTTTTCGCCCGCCTTGACGCGCGGGGCGATGACGTCGTTCCACAGAGGCAGGAAGCGGGCCACGGTATCCTTCAGGCATTCGGTCAGAGGCAAGTCTTCAGATGAGAGACCTGCATAGCGGCGGTCGCGACCCGGATGACGTTCGTCGGACGCTTCGAGAGCGGGCGGCGGAACATCGTAACT
>CAXGVD010000434.1:0-2772 GCA_964012695.1 uncultured Opitutia bacterium | reverse complement strand
CGGAGAGGCTGGCTTTGTCCAAGGCTTGGAGGACGGCTTTGATGCGGGCGGGTTGTTCGGGGTGGCCGTAGCCGGTGTCGTGTTTTTCGTAGGCGAGGTCGGTGACAAGGACGGGAGAGGCGGGCATGGCGGCGAGTTCCTCGTCCCGGGAGGTGGGGTTTCTTCCTTCTAGCGGGGCGTGGTAGATTAGCCGTCCGCCCGTTTGGCTTTGGCCTCGGCGACGAGGTCGTGAAAGACTTGGAAGAGGTCGGTGGCGTCGTTGGGCCCGGGGGCGGCTTCGGGGTGGTACTGGACGGAGAAGACGGGAAGTTCCTTGTGGCGGAGGCCGGAGACGGTGTCGTCGTTGAGGTTGTACTCTGTGACGATGGCCTCGTGGGCTTCCAGGTCCTCCGTGGTGGAGGCGAAGCCGTGGTTCTGGGCGGTGATGGCAACGCGTCCGTGCTCGATGTTCTTCACAGGCTGGTTGCCGCCGCGGTGGCCGAACTTGAGCTTGTAAGTTGAGGCGCCAAGGGCGTGGGTGATGATTTGGTGGCCGAGGCAGATGCCGAAGACGGGGAAGTCCGGGAGGAGGTCACGTACGGTTTCGTGAGCGTAGGTGACGGCGGAGGGGTCTCCGGGGCCGTTGGAGAGGAAGACGGCGTCTGGGTTCAGGGCCCGGGCTTGCTCGGCGGGGGCGTCGGCGGGAAGGACGTGGACCTCGAAGCCGTGCCGGCGGAGGTTGCGGAAGATGGAGTTCTTGGCCCCGAAGTCGTAAGCCACAACGCGGAAGCGGGCGTTGGCGGACTTGTCGGGGGCGAGGTTGGTGCCTTCTGCGGTGAAGGGTTGACTGTCGGAGCCGTCAGGGTCCCATTCGTAGGGCTCGGAGCAGGTGACTTCCTTGACGTAGTCCACGCCTTCCAAGCCAGGCCATTCGCGGGCTTTGGCGAGGGCTTCTTCGTCGGAAAGGCCTTCCGTGCTGAGGCAACTTTTCAGGGCGCCCTTCACGCGGATGCGTTTGGTGATGGCTCGGGTGTCCACGCCTTCAATGCCGGGGATGCCATGTTCGGCGAGGTAGTCGTTGAGGTTAGTGTCGGCCCTCCAGTTGCTTACTACGGGGCTCAATTCGCGGCAGACGAAGCCGGCGACCTTGGGGCCGTCGGACTCGTCGTCGCCGGGAATGATGCCGTAGTTGCCGATTTGGGGCGTGGTCATGGTGACGATTTGGCCGAAGTAGGAAGGGTCCGTAAGGATTTCCTGGTAGCCCGTCATGCTTGTGTTGAAGACGGCTTCGCCGACCACGGTGCCCGGGCCGCCGAAGGCTCGACCCCGAAAGACGCTTCCATCCTCCAAGGCGAAGACGGCTTCTTGTTCTTGGTTTGTAGCACTCACTGTTGAATATCGGTTGTATTGGATAGAGGGAGGGCGCAGAGCCGGCAAACGGAAACGATTCACAAGAGGCTTTAGGCGGGAAGGTTTGACTTGCGGCCTTCCGCAACCTAGCCAATCCGCTCCATGCCAAATACCGTTTCCTACGACCGTTCCAAGACGCAGAACAAGGCGCTCCTCAAGTGGCTGGACAAGATGGTGGCCCTCTGTAAACCCGATGCCGTGCGTTGGTGCGATGGCTCCGAGGAAGAGTGGGAGGAGCTTTGCGGTCTCATGGTGAAGAACGGGGCCATGATCAAGCTGAACGAGGACAAGCGACCTAACAGCTACTTGGCCCGCTCCGATCCTCGGGACGTGGCGCGGGTGGAGAGCCGCACCTTCATTTGTTCCTTCGGCAAGGATCAGGCAGGTCCCACAAACAACTGGGAGGAACCGCGAAAAATGCGGCGCAAGCTGATGAAGCTTTTCGACGGTTGCATGGCGGGTCGCACCATGTACCTCGTGCCATTCTGGATGGGGCCGATAGGTTCCCCGCTTTCCCATTTTGGGGTGGAGGTGACGGACTCGCCCTATGTCGTCCTAAATATGCGGATTATGACCCGGATGGGACAAGCCGCCCTGGACGCCTTCGGTCCCAAGGACTACTTCGTGCCCTGCCTGCATTCCGTGGGTTGCCCGCTGGAGCCTGGCGAGGAGGACGTGCCGTGGCCCTGCGATCCCGAGAACACCCACGTGGTCCACTTCCCCGAACAGAGGACCATCGTGTCCTACGGTTCGGGCTATGGAGGCAACGCCCTTCTTGGGAAGAAATGCTTCGCCCTGCGCATCGCCTCTTGCATGGCTCGGGACCAAGGCTGGATGGCCGAGCACATGCTCATCCTCGGTGTGGAAAGCCCAGAGGGGAACAAAACCTATGTGGCCGGCGCATTTCCCAGTGCCTGCGGCAAGACGAACATGGCCATGCTCGTGCCGCCGGAAGCCATGGAGGGCTGGAAGGTCTGGACCGTGGGCGACGACATCGCCTGGCTCAAACCGGACGAAAACGGCGCCCTCCGAGCCGTCAACCCGGAGGCTGGCTTCTTCGGGGTGGCTCCCGGAACCTCTTGGGAGACGAATCCGAACGCCATGGAGTCCATGAAGGCCAACGCCATCTTCACTAACGTTGCCCTGACCGACGACGGGGATGTCTGGTGGGAGGATATGACGGACGAGCCACCTTCCCACCTGATCGACTGGAAAGGCGCGGACTGGACGCCTGAGTCGGGCATTCCCGCCGCTCATCCCAACGCCCGCTTCACCGCGCCCGCCTCCCAGTGCCCGACCATAGACCCCGCTTGGGAGGATCCAGCGGGGGTGCCCGTCTCCGCCTTCATCTTCGGCGGGCGCCGCATGTCGGACGTGCCCCTT
>CAXGVD010000433.1:0-2773 GCA_964012695.1 uncultured Opitutia bacterium | reverse complement strand
TCAGGATTCGTCGGCGTACACTTCTGGCTTGAGGATTGCGACGTGAGGGAGCTGGCGGTAGCGGCCAGCGTAGTCGAGGCCGTAGCCGACGACGAAATGGTCCGGTATGGAGAAGCCGACCCAGTCGGCCCGGAAGGGGGTTTCGCGGCGTTCGGCTTTGTCGAGCAGGACACAGGAACGTATGGAGGCTGGGTTTCTGGAGGAGATTTCTCGGTGTATGCGGGAAAGGGTGTTCCCGGTGTCGAGGATGTCGTCCACGAGGAGGACGTGGCGGTTTTCCACTTCGGCCCGAAGGTGGCCGAGTATGCGTGGGGCTGATTGCGGAGAAGTGGAGTCACCGTAACTGGAGACGCGTATGCAGTCTAGGCGAAGTGGGCGGCGAAGGTTGCGGATGAGGTCTGCGGTGAAGACGATGGCTCCGTCCAGCAGGGTGATGAGGAGGATTTCCTCGCCTTGGTAGTGGGCGTCGATATCGGCACCGAGTTCGGTGACTCGCTTACGGATGGTTTCGGCGTCGAGGAGAGTTTCTTGAAGGTCGTCGGTCACGGGAGAAATTTTGTGGGAATTGGGTGCGAGTTAGGTCGCGAGTGCTAGCAGGTGTTCGATGCTTGCTTGGGCTGAGGTAGCGTAGGAACCGCCGAAGAGGTTGAAGTGGTTGAGTTCGTGGTAAAGGTTGTAGAGGGTTTTGCGGATGTCGAAGCAGGGGTCGAGGGGAAAGAGGTTTTCGTAGGCGGCGTAGAACTCGGAGGAGAAGCCGCCGAACATGTGTGTGAAGGCGAGATCAGCCTCGCGGTCGCCGTAGTAGGAGGCGGGATCGAAGACGAAGGGTTTGCCATGTTCGTCGATGTCCGCGTTGCCGCCCCAGAGGTCGCCGTGGAGGAGTGAGGGGATGGGGGAGTAGGTGGTGAAGAAGGCGGGGATGCAGTCGAGAAGGTTGTCCGATCCAGTGAAAGTTTTTCCGCGTTGGGCAGCGATTCGGAATTGGTGTTGTAGGCGCTGTTCGCGGTAGAAGTCGGGCCAGTTGTTGGAGGTAGGGTTGGGCTGGGGAGTGGCGCCGATGGCGTTGTCGCGCTTCCAGCCGAAGTGAGGTTGCTCAACTTGATGGAGGCGGGCGAGGGCTTCGCCGAGTTTGCGTTGGGAGTAGGGGCGGGAGGAGCCCGAGCGGATGAACTCGAGGACTAGGTAGGACCGGTCGTCGGTTGAGCCGGTGCAGATGGGTTCGGGGACCCGGATGGTTTTGGTGGCGGCGATTTCGGCGAGGGCTTCGGCTTCTGCCTCGAAGATAGAGAGTAAATCCGCCGCGTTGGCCTTGGCGAAGAAGGTACGGCCGTCCTCGCCAAGGAGTCTTCGGGCGTCGTTTATGCAACCGCCGCCGATAGAGCTTGCTTCAAGGAGCCGGAAGGGGCGGCCAGTGGCTTTGGTGATTGCGACGGCTACTTGTTCCCACATGGACGCGAAGATGACGGACGGCGGGAGAGAGGCGGAGGGATCAGTCAAGCTGGTCTTCGATTTCGTCTAGGAGTCGGGAGCAGCCGTCTTCCAAAAGATCGAGGACTTTTTCGAAGCCAGATGGGCCTCCGTAGTAGGGGTCCGGCACTTCGGTCACTTGGCCGGAAACGTAGTCGCAGAAAGGGCGAATCTTGGCTTGGGCATCCGGGTTGGGGGCTAGTCCGGAGAGTTCGGAGAAGTTGAAGTCGTCCATGGTGAGGAGGGCGTGGGCACGGGCAAAGTCCTCGTCGTTGGCCTTGCGGGCCGTTCCGCCGATAGGGAGGTCGCGGGCCTTGGCTGCGGCCTGCATGCGTGGATCGGGCGGGTTGCCCGCATGCTGGTTTATGGTGCCGGCGGAATCACAGGTGACGCGTTTCTCCAGTCCGCGTGCCAGGAGGAGTTTGCGGAAAGTGGCTTCGGCGGCGGGCGAGCGGCAAATGTTGCCCCAGCAGACGAAGACGACGTGAAGTGGCTTGGCGGTGGCGGAATCGTGGTCTGACATGTCGGAAAGCGAGGAAGGTTTTGGAAGAAAAAGGTGTCGGGAGTCAACCGTTGACGTCTGGAGGGGAGTTTCTCATTAATCTCAGCCACATGAGTAAGAAGCTCGCTATCTTCGGTTGCGGCTATCTTGGCTCCGAGCTTGCCCGCCAAGGGTTGGCCCGGGGGTGGGAGGTTTCCGCGCTCACTCGTAACTCCAAAACCGCCGACGCCTTGCGGGGGGCGGGATTGACTCAAGTGGTCGAGGCTGAATTGTCGGGCGACGATTGGCATGCCGAAATCGCGCCTGAGTTCGATTATGTAGTCAACTGCGTTGGAGCGGCGTCGGGCGACGTCGCTGGCTACGTGAAGTCCTATGTGGAAGGACAGGACTCTCTGATGCGTTGGGTTGAGGGTGGGTCCGTGGGAAGTTTCGTCTTTACCAGCAGCACCTCCGTTTACCCGCAGACGGGAACTCGCCTCGTCGACGAGGCATCGGACAGCGTTGGTGTTTCCGACCGTGCTGGCCTGCTCCTTGCGGCTGAAAACCGAGGTTACGCCGGGCCGGATTCCATTAGCCGTTCCTTCATCCTCCGCTTGGCCGGGCTTTACGGACCCGGGCGGCATTTGCTGGCTGACAAGGTGAAGGCTGGCGAGAACCTTAGTGGAAACGGCGACCGCATTCTGAACCTGCTGCACCGGGATGACGCGGCGTCCGCCGTCATTTCGGCTCTGGTAGCCGACGAGGTGAACGTGGGTCGCATCTACAATGTTACCGACGGAGTCCCCGCACCGCGCCGAGAAATCG
>CAXGVD010000432.1:0-2789 GCA_964012695.1 uncultured Opitutia bacterium | reverse complement strand
AGCGGGCCGCCCTCCTCCCCCTCCGCAAGGCCTTCCGCCTCTACGCCAACCTACGCCCCGGCAACCTCTACCCCGAGCTGAGCGACCTCTCCCCCCTCCGCCCAGAAACCGTGCGCAACGGCATAGACGTCCTCTGCGTGCGCGAACTCACCGGCGGCGTATACTTCGGCCAACCCAAGGAAACCCGCCGGGCCGAAAACGGCGAGGAGGAAGCCATCGATACCATGGTCTACCGAGCCGGCGAAATCGAGCGCGTCACGGACGTCGCCGTCACCGCCGCCAAGCTCCGGGGCGGACGCATCTGCTCCGTGGACAAGGCCAACGTCCTCGAAACCTCCGTACTCTGGCGACGCCTCGTCTCCGAAAAAATCGCCGCAGAAGCCCCCGAAATCGACCTCTCCCACATGTACGTGGACAACGCCGCCATGCAACTTGTCCGGGACCCCACCCAGTTCGACGTCATCCTCACCGAAAACATGTTCGGCGATATCCTCTCGGATGAACTCGCCGTCATCTGCGGCTCCCTCGGCATGCTCGCCTCCGCCAGCCTCGGAGCGGACGAAAACGGCCACGGCCTCCCCTTCGGCCTCTACGAGCCCGCAGGCGGCACCGCCCCCGACATCGCCGGCCAAAACCTCGCCAACCCCTGCGCTCAAGTCCTCAGCGCCGCTCTCATGCTCCGCTACAGCTTCGGTCTGGAAGAAGCCGCAGCAGACATCGAGGCCGCCGTAAAAGCTGCCATCCGAGACGGCCTACGCACCGGAGACGTCGCCCAAGGCGCCCCCTCCATAGGCACCACTGAAATGGGCGCCGCCATCATCCAAAGACTGAGCTGACGAGTTTTCAGTTTCAAGTTTTCAGTGGTTCAGGATTTTTCCGCAATCTGCAATCTGCTATCCGCAATCCCATGACCGCTAACGAAATCCGCCGGTCCTTCCTCGACTTCTTCGCCGCCAAGGCGCACGAAATCGTGCCCTCCGCCTCCCTCCTTCCGGACTCTCCCAACCTCCTCTTCACCAACGCGGGCATGAATCAATTCGTGCCCTACTTCCTAGGCGACCGGGAAGCCCCCCACCCTCGCGCAGCCGACACCCAGAAGTGCATACGCGCAGGCGGCAAGCACAACGACCTCGAAGACGTCGGCCTAGACACCTACCACCACACCTTCTTCGAGATGCTCGGCAATTGGTCCTTCGGCGACTACTTCAAGGCCGAAGCCATCGAATGGGCCTGGGAACTCCTCACCCAAGTCTGGGGCTTCCCCAAGGAACGCCTCTACGCCACAGTCTACAAACCCGGGGAAGGCGAACCCGCCGACTTCGACCAAGAAGCCCACGACCTCTGGGCGGAACTCTTCCGCAAAGACGGACTCGACCCCGACAAACACCTCCTCACCGGCGGCAAGGCAGACAACTTCTGGATGATGGGCGAGACCGGACCCTGCGGTCCCTGCAGCGAACTCCACATCGACCTCACCCCGGACGCCGACACAAACGGCTCCCTCGTCAACGCAGACTCCCACCTCTGCATAGAAATCTGGAACCTCGTATTCATCCAGTTCAACGCCGCCAAGGACGGCTCCTTCTCCCCCCTCGCCGCCAAACACGTCGACACCGGCATGGGCTTCGAGCGCGTCGCCGCCGTCATCCAAGCCACCAACGGCTTCACCGACTTCTCCAAACCCGTCTCCAACTACGACACCGACGTCTTCCGCCCCCTCTTTGCCCCCCTCGAAGAACTCTCCGGCAAAACCTACGCCTCCACCCTCCCCGCTCCCGGCGCCGAACGCTCCGAGCAAGAGGAGACGGACGTCGCCTTCCGCGTCATCGCCGACCACCTCCGCACCCTCGCCTTCTCCATCGCAGACGGCATACTCCCCGGCAACGCAGACCGCAACTACGTCCTCCGCCGCATCCTCCGCCGGGCCATCCGCTACGGCCGCAACCTCGGCTTCACCCGCCCCTTCTTCCACAAACTCGTCCCCGCGCTCGTCGAGCAGATGAGCCTCACCTTCCCCGAACTCGCCCAACGCCGGGAACTCATCGAGAAAACCATACGCTCCGAAGAAGAAGCCTTCGGCAAAACCCTCGACCGAGGCATCGAACTCTTCCGACGCGAAGCCGAACAACTCGAACAAAACCAAGAAGCCGACGAAACGAACAAAATCCTCTCCGGCGAATTCGCCTTCAAACTCTACGACACCTACGGCTTCCCCCTGGACCTCACCCAACTCATGGCCCGCGAACGCGGACTCCACGTGGATGAACCCGCCTTCCAAGACCACATGGAAAAACAGCGCGCACGCGCGAGGGAAGCCCACAAAAGCGTCGAAATAAAAGTCTCCTCCGCCGACGACCAAGCGGAAGCCACCGCATTCCAAGGCCACGACCCCGCCAACCTCACCGACCACCCCGCCACCTGCCGAGGCCTCGTCCGGGAAGGAGACGCCACCTACCTCCACTTCGACCAAACCCCCTTCTACGCAGAAATGGGCGGACAAGTCGGAGATACCGGAACCATCCGAATCAACGACGCCACCCTCACCATCCAAGACGTCCTCAAGGACCCCGCCGGCCGCCACCTCCACGCCATAGACGAAACCCAGACCCCGCTCCCCCAAGACCTCGAACCCGCCGGCCTCCCCGCCGCCCTCTCCGTGGACCTCCCACGCCGCCGCGCCATCGAGCGCCACCACACCGCAACCCACGTCCTCCACTGGGCACTCCGCCAAGTTCTCGGCGACCACGTCCGCCAAGCAGGCTCCCTCGTCGAGCCCAACCGCCTCCGCT
>CAXGVD010000431.1:0-2805 GCA_964012695.1 uncultured Opitutia bacterium | reverse complement strand
AGTGAAGCCGGCGAGGGGGAAGGTGACGACCTCTTCGCCCGCTCCGTAGCTTTCGTGCTCACGGTAAATGGCGGCGGGATGGAGCTTGGCGTAGCGGCCCGCGCGCTCCCCTTCGGGATTGAAGGTGACGGAAAGGTTGCGGGGCTTGTCGTCGGAGGAATCGGTGGGAGCGGTCATGCCGGCGGTGAGCCAGACCTCGTGTCGGCGGGCGAGGGTGGCGAGGAAGGTCTCGGTCTTGGCCGGCTCGTCCGCCGTGGTGAGGGCGGCGTTCATGCTGAAGCAGGTGGGAAAAGTTTCAGGCAACACGAAGAGGTCGCCTGGTTCCGGCTTCGCCTCCGCCAGCATTCGTTCGGCCTTGGCGTAGTTGGCCTCCTTGTC
The DNA here is from genome assembly GCA_964012695.1 of uncultured Opitutia bacterium. GTDB lineage: Bacteria > Verrucomicrobiota > Verrucomicrobiia > Opitutales > Seribacteraceae > CAXGVD01. The sequence continues at coordinate 2,427 of CAXGVD010000431.1, read as the reverse complement.
TTCCCAAACTTGGTCCAGTTGCGCGGCGTGCACCTTCATTGAGCGAGGAGAATGAGGAGGAAAGCGGAAGGCGGAAAGGGGAAAGCGGAGAAAATGCGCGTTACCCGGCCAAGGCCCGCAGACCTTGTTCCAAGCGGTCGAGGGCTTCTTCGCAGGTGGGTTTGTCGAGGACGCCGTAGGCGATGCGTACGGGGCAACCTTGCTTCAGCCCGAAGGCTGAGCCGGGAATGACGGCTACCTTGTGCTTCTCGATGAGGCGGCGGGTCAGTTCGAGGGGAGAAAGCCTGGTCTTTACGTCCAGTAGGAAGTAGAAGGCGCCGGGGGCGGGAGCGACGCGGGCGAAGTCCCGCCAGCCGGCCAGCCTGTCGAGTGCGAGGGTACGGACCTCCTGAAGCCCCGCCAGCTTTTCTTCGCAATAGCTTCGTTCCGCCCTGAGGCAGCCGACCGCCGCGTACTGGGAGGGAACGGGCGGGCAGATGAGGTTTGTGTCTTGGATTTTCTTCACCGCGTCCACCAGTTGGGGCGGGACCACTTGGTACCCTATACGCCAGCTTGCGAAGCCGTAGGCCTTGGAGAGGGAGAATAGGGAGAAGACGTGTTCGTCCGCCCCTTCGGCGGAACCTGGGGAGAAGTGGGGGGCGCCTTCGTGGACGAAGGACTCGTAGGCTTCGTCGCTGATGTGAAAGAGGCCTTGCGCCTGGCAAAGGACGCTGACGGCCCTTAGGCTTTCCTCAGGATAAACAGCGCCGGACGGGTTGTTTGGGGAGACGGTGACGATGGCCCGGGTTCTCTCCGTGACGGCGGCGGCGAGTGCGGGGAGGTCGAGCTGATGGTTTTCGTCCGTCGGGACAATGACGGGGCGGCACCCCAGCATGGTTAAAGCCATCTCGTGGTTGAAGTAAAAGGGGGTCGGCAGGATGACCTCGTCGCCGGGGTTGGTGATTGCGAGGACCGCGTTGAGGAAGGCCATGTTGGCGCCGGCGGTGACGAAGACGCGCTCGGCTGGGTCGAGGTCGATGCCGTTCTCGCTTCGGAGCTTTTCGCCGATGAGTTCGAGCAGAGGAGGGATGCCTTGGGCGAGCTTGTACTTGTGGTCGTCGAGTGACCTGGGGAAGCGACGTAGTTCCTCGAAAGCCTGCTCGGGTGGTCCCCAGCCCACCACGCCCTGTCCGAGAGAAAGCGTACTCGGATTGTCCCGCGTCCATTCCCCCACTATTGGAATCACAGGCGGCTGAATGGCCGCAGCTCGAGCGGCTTGGGCGAAACGTTCGGACGTGGAGGACGTCATGGAGAGGATTCTGATTAGGAACGGGAACCTTGTGGAAGTCGAACCCGTAAACGCGCTTGCGCGGCTTACGACCTTCCCGGCAACATGGCTGGCATGACAGACAAGAGCCGCCGCACCTTCGTGAAAACGGCCCTCACGGGTTCCATTCTGGGCGCCTGGCCCGTTTCCTCCAGTTGTGGAGCACCCTTGAAGAAGGGAGGCTCCGGCCGGGTGAAGCTCGGAATTTCCAGCTATTCCTACTGGCATTTCCGGCCTCCGAAAACCTCTGTTGAAACGGTCATCGACAAGACGGCCCGCCTCGGCGTGGAAGGCGTGGATGTGCTTCACCGGCAAATGAACTCGGAAAAGCCCGAGTACCTGCGTAAGCTCAAGCGGCACGCCTTCCTCAATGGGGTGGACCTCATCTGCCTCTCCATTCACCAGGACTTCGTTTCGCCCGACGCCGAGTCCCGCAAGAATAACGTGAAGCACACTGAGAAGTGTATCGAGCTGGCTTACGAGATGGGCATCCCCTCTATCCGTCTGAACTCGGGACGTTGGGGCACGGCCAAGAACTTCAACCACCTTATGGAGTTACGGGGGAACGAACCCATCCTAGAGGGCTATACCTTGGACGACGGTTTCCGCTGGTGCATCGATTCCATCGAGCAATGTCTTCCCAAGGCGGCGAAATGCGGCGTGCACCTCGCCCTCGAAAACCATTGGGGCCTCACCCGCACTCCCGAAGGCCTACTCCGCATCGCGGACGCAATCGACTCCCCTTGGCTCGGCGTCCTCATGGATACAGGGAACTTCCTTGAAAACCCCTACGAAAAGCTGGAGAAAATCGCCCCCAAGACCACCTTCGTGCAGGCAAAGACATATTACGGGGGAGGTGAGTGGTATACCCTCGACCTCGACTACAGGCGCATCGCCCGCATCCTTCGCAAAGTAAACTACGGGGGCTACGTCTCCATCGAGTTCGAGGGCAAAGCCCCTGCCGACGAAGGCGTGGCCAAAAGCGTGGCCGCCCTCCGCAAGGCTTTTGCTGAAGGGTAGTTGGTCCGATGTGTCCTACCTGTTGAGTTTGTCGAGTAGGATTTGCGAGGAGACGGCCGCGAAGAACGAGAGTGGCGGGCGAGCCGGCTTATGTTGGAACG
>CAXGVD010000430.1:0-2814 GCA_964012695.1 uncultured Opitutia bacterium | reverse complement strand
AGTTAAGATTTTGCATTACCTTAAGTTGGGTTTTCTTCTACCAAGTCAAAGTGTTGGCCTACGCGCTTTTCCCCTCTTCCAATTGCTAGTGCTTGCTGTTGGTGTCGCTTTCTTCTGCTTGCCCTCGTTTCTTCATCAAAATTCATATAGCAACGGAGGCGGGGCAACCGCTTCATGGCGGCGTGGAGGCAGGGGGGCGTAGGTCTACGGACAGGTATCGCCTTGGTCCAACGTCAACCCACTCGGATGACGACTCCAAAGTCCTGCAGTCCGGACTCATCCGGGCGGTCCCGGGTGAGGCAAGTATTGGAGTGCCGGTCGCTCAACGTCGCAGGCTGCAGCGTATAGGGAACCATAGGGTGCTCGATTTGCTCCGTTGTGGTCATGTCCTTTTCCAAGTGTAACTATTCGAAGGTCACAGTGCCGAAGTGCGAAGGCATATGGAAGTTCGCGTAAGGGAGAGCCCAGGCTGTAAGCTGCGGATTGGGGTACTTTTCTCCCTTGGCCTGACGGTGCCTGCAGATGTTCAGCCCCCACGTGTCACCCGGCTTCGGCGCCGGCACGCTGAGTGCCTCGTAGGGGATAACGAACTCCACGACGAACTGGCCCCCGACAACGTTGACGGCGGATTGCCATTCGGCGTTCCACTTCAGGTCGCCGTACGGCCCGTGGTCAGGCCCACCAATAGCGTCGTACTGGATGTTCTTGAGGCTGGCGGCGAACTGGTGATAGGTCTTGCGGTCGAAGGTGGCATCCACGAAACACTCGATGCCGTCGTCCTGCCAGGTCTGGCCGTCGCGCTTCCGGTCTTTCGCCGTGATGGCCTTGGGTGACTCTTCGGCCGCCGTCACGCCGACGTACAGGGCCTTGTCGTCATAGGCAACTACGAAGCGAGTATCCTGATCGGCTGAACCCTTGCCTCGGTACTCCACGAACCCGGCCGTGTCCTTGGTCTTGCCATACTCAGCGACGGTAATCGTGCCGTCCCCGATGGGTGGATGCGAAATGCGGGCGGCCGTGGTCGTGCGTTTGACCAACGGCTGCAGCTGGCGGGCGACCTTGACGGGTTTCTCGCCGGGTATGGTTAGCTCGGCCTCGAGCGATGGAAGCGGCAGGAGATTGACGCGGTCGAATACCGCGGTGAATTGCAGCAGTTCCGTCCCTTTGGCCGCAATCCGGATTTCACCGCTTGTGGGCGAGAGCAGCCAACTAGTGTCCTCGGTGACCCATTTGTAGGTGATCAGCAGTTCCTTGTCCGTGGGGTTTTTGAGCGGGCGCTTGATGACCGCCTTGTTGCCTTTTTCGGGCAGGTCAAAACGAGGCAGGGCCACGACTCCGACAAGGCGCCCGTAAGCCATGATATGCTCGTGGTCCACAATGGAATCCCCATAAAGGCGCCCATCGGATGCGACGACGGCACTGCTAACCAGCTTGCCGACCACCGTGGTCACCATGAAATGACCGAAACTGCCGTGGGCGATACCACGACCCTTACGAGCCGATCCGCCGCCGCCGCCGCCGGACACGTAGTATTGCACGCCGTCGTGTTTGCCGAAGTTGATGAAATTGTGGAAGTGTCCTGCGTAAACGGCACGGACCCTGTACTTCGCCAGCAGCGGGTGAACGTTCTTGTCCCAGTCATTGGCGACTCCGGCACGGAGACTGGGTCCGGTACGAAGACTGGGCCACAACGGCCTGTGTAGAAAGACGAAGGTGTGCGCCGCGTCCTTATGCTTTTCGAGGTCCTGCTTGAGCCATTCGAGTTGAGTGCCGGCGATCCTGCCGGGGTTGCCTTCGACGTATTCTTCAGAGTTGAGCACGATGAAGTGACCTTTCCTGAAATCGCTCGCCGCCTTGTGACTGAAGGAATGATAGGTGGGTCCGTAGCGATTCGTATACGTCGCGTAGCTTGGCAGATCCCAGATGTCGTGATTTCCGGGGACGGGGTAAAAAGGGACCTTGAGCCTGCCCGTTACCCGATCGAATTCGTCCCATTCCGCTTTGAGCAGCTTGGGGTTATCGGTGGGGCCGCCGATCATGTCGCCGAGGTTCACCACCAGTACCGGTTGCGGCTGCAGCCGGTTGATCTGATAGATGTTGTCCTGGAACGTCTGGGATTGTACGATGGGCTTGTCGGATTTGGAGTCGCCGAGCACCACAAACGAGTAAGCGGCTTCGGTTCCCAACGTAGTCTGGGGTTTCGAGAACGCATAACCGGCGGCTAGGGCGACGAACATCGTAACAAGTAACTTCCTCATCCCCCTGACCCTAGCCCGACGAGGGCGGCCGTCAATCCTCGGGGCAGCGGCAACCGCTTCATGGCGGCGAGGCGGTAGGGGTGGTAGGTCAGAAGGTGATGCCGTTCTTTCCCCGGCTTGACTGGCTCGGGCGATGGCGCCTGATATTAGCGGTTTTTTGTAATTGCAGCCGAAAGCTTATTTAGCTTTGTACGGATTTCCTGTTTGGCATCGATGGCAAACCACCGCATGGAATCTCGTCCCAAAGAGCGAACCGCAATGGAGATGGCTCCATTGGCTTCCGGGTGGACATTTGTGAGGGTCAGGAAAAAGAAGCCGCCCGAATCTTCCGGTGAGATCCATGTGGGAAGGTAAACCAGTTCCGTTTTGCTATCCTTTGAAACCCATCGATTGGCCTTGCGGGTAACATCAAACTGAAGAGCCTCACCGCCACCAATTAATAGGGTAAAGCCTCCCGTCTTTGGGGCGGATTCCCACCCTACGCCACCGGTGAAGCAGAGTGTGATCGAGCCTTTGGCGTTTTCCACAAGCTTGGGGCTTTGCCAACGCAGTGTGG
>CAXGVD010000429.1:0-2826 GCA_964012695.1 uncultured Opitutia bacterium | reverse complement strand
TGCGGCATGGAGTTCAGCGACTTACTCCCCCACCTCGGCTCCGTCGCCGATGACCTCCTCATGGTACGCTCCATGCACTCGGAGGAATTCAACCACCACCCAGGCCAACTACAGATGCAATGCGGCGTCTCCCGCTTCGGCATGCCCGTCATGGGCTCTTGGCTGTCCTATGGTCTCGGCAGCGAATCACGCAACTTGCCCGGCTACGTCGTCCTCACTGCAGGACGCGGCTCCAGCGGCGGCGCCACCCTCTGGCAAAGCGGCTTCCTCCCCTCCAGTTACGCGGGTGTCCTCTTTCGCTCCACAGGCGAACCCGTCCTCAACCTCGACAACCCCAAAGGCCTCTCCCCCCAACTCCAGCGCAAAGGACTCGCAACCCTCCGGACCCTCAACCAAAACCGACACGAGAAAATTCACGACCCCGAAATCGCCGCCCGCATCGCCGCCTACGAACTCGCCGGACGTATGCAGACCGCCGCTCCCGAGCTCGCCGACCTATCCGGAGAATCCAAAGCCACCCTCGAAGCCTACGGCCTCAACCGACCCGAACCTCCCAAAATCGGCGGACGCGGGAAAAGCGGCGAAACCTATAAAGACTTCGCCCGCAACTGCCTACTCGCCCGCCGCATGGTCGAACGCGGTGTGCGCTTCGTCAACATCATCCACGCCTCCTGGGACCACCACTCCAGACTCGACCCCGAACTCGCCTACAACGCCGGGGCCGTGGACCAACCCATCGCCGCCCTCATCAAGGACCTCAAGGAACGCGGTCTCCACGACGAAACCCTCGTAGTCTGGGGCTCCGAATTCGGACGCACCCCCCTCGGCGAAAACCGCGGCGGCAACGTCAAAAACGTCTCCGGTCGCGACCACCACCCCTTCTGCTTCACCACCCTCCTTTCCGGCGGCGGCATCAAAGGCGGACAAGTTTACGGCCAAACCGACGAAATCGGCTGGGGCATAGACGAAAAGCCCGTTCACCCCAATGACCTCCACGCCACCCTCCTCCACCTCTTCGGCCTCCACCACGAACGCCTCACCTACCGCCACCAAGGCAGAGACTTCCGCCTCACCGACGTGGCCGGAAAAGTAATCAAAGACTGGCTCGCCTAGCCGAGTTCCAAATTTTCAGTGGGCAGGGTTTACGCCCTACGCCTTATCATTCTGAGGGAACGCGGCAATACGGCCCGCGCCGGATGCCCCCCTGACGTGATATAACCGGATTGCCATGTCGCTCATTTCGGGCCTCCTCTCTGAATGACAAAAGAGGGGAAGCTCCTTCGAATTAGGTTATTCCTTGTTCGGTATTCGAGATTCCGCTCAACCCTTCTCCTCGTCAGTTCGCACCCCTTGTCTTCGCCCTAAGAGCGGACTAAATCCCGGAACCGTTTTCTTGTTCGGCTTGGGGAGGAAGGTTGTGGTCCATGCCCAGAGCAGGGGAAGCCACATCGAGATGTCCGATTTCCTTGGCGGGCACGCCGGCTACGGAGACGTGGGGCGGGACGTCCTTGAGGACCACGCTGCCGGCTCCGACCTTGGCACCTTCGCCGATTTCCACGTTGCCAAGGATTTTGGCACCGGCCCCGATAAGAACGCCGGAACGGATTTTGGGGTGACGGTCCCCGCGTTCTTTTCCCGTGCCGCCGAGGGTGACTTCATGGAGGATGGAGACGTCGTCCTCGATGACGGTGGTTTCGCCCGCCACAAATCCCGTGGCGTGGTCGAGGAGGATTCCTTGGCCGATGGCGGCGGCTGGGTGGACGTCCACGGCGTACACGGCGGCGACGAGGCTCTGGAGATATTGTGCGAGGTCGCGGCGGTCGCGGCGCCAGAGATAATGGGCCACACGGTAGGCGGAGAGGGCCTGAAAGCCCTTGAAGTAGAGGAACGGGCTGAGGAAGTCCCGGCAGGCGGGGTCGCGTTCGCGTACCGCCCGAGCGTCGACACAGACCTTGGCGAGGGATTCGGGCTCGTCAAGAAAGGTGTCGCGTATGAGTTCGCGGAGGTCTTTCTCGGGCACTGAGGAACGGCCGAGGCGGGCAGCCAGGCGCCAACCGAGGGCGTCGGCGAAGGAATCGCGTTGAAGCACGAACTCGTCCAAAACCTTGGCGAGGATGGGTTCCCCGGAGGCCACTTGCTCGGCTTCTTGCCGGAGGGCGGGCCAAACGTCTTCGTTCGTCATGACCTGGAGGTTTCGGCGGAAGGATTTGTTTCGACTGGTTGCCGCATTTCGTCGTGTCCGTAAAATTTCTTGCCTGGGGCGATTTTTTCGCGTCCTTTGGCGAGTCGCCATTTGTTGGTATCGCGGAGGGAATAGACGCAACCACAGTATTCCTGTTGGTAAAATTGTTCGCGCTTGGAGATTTCGAGCATTCGCTGGGAACCGCCGCGTTTGCGCCAGTTGTAAGTCCAGTAGGCGAGGTCATCGTAGCGGGAGGCGGCGCGTTCGCCGCAGCCGTTAATTTGCTCCATGTTCTTCCAGCGGGAGATACCGAGACTGCTGGAGAAGACCCGGAAGCCGTTTTCGTGGGCGTGAAGAGCGGTTCGCTCGAAGCGCATGTCGAAGCACACGGTGCAACGGGCGCCGCGTTCGGGTTCCCACTCCAGCCCCTTGACACGGTCGAACCAGTTCGTCACGTCGTAATCGGCGTCCAGGTGCTCCACGCCGAGCTTGTCGCAGAAGCGCTTGTCCTCGCTCTTTCGCAGTTCGTACTCGCGCTTGGGGTGGATATTGGGGTTGTAGAAGTACACGGTGGGCTGAATGCCAGAGCCTAGCAAGGTCTCGAGCACTTCACCTTCGCAAGGGGCGCAGCAGGAGTGGAGCAG
>CAXGVD010000428.1:0-2837 GCA_964012695.1 uncultured Opitutia bacterium | reverse complement strand
TTATTTTCGGGGTACGGCCGAACTCGCCCATGGCGAGCAGCAGGACCTCGTCGAGCATGCCGCGCTCGTCCAAGTCGTCGATGAGGGCGGAATAGGCTCGGTCCAGAATCGGGCAGTGACGATCCTGCAACAGCTCGAAGTTGAAGATATGGGTGTCCCAGCCGAAGTCGCAGTTGGGGGAGAAGGTCTCCACGTATTCGCTCCAGTTCACCTGTACGTAGGGCACCTCGGCCTCCGCAAGTCGGCGGGCTAGCAGGCAACCTTGGCCGAAGGTGGTCTGCCCGTACTTGCCCCGGGTCCGGTCGGATTCCTCCGTGAGGTCGAAGGCCTTGCGGGCCGAGGGGTCGGCCAGCAGTCCGTAGGCGCTTTGGTGGGCCCGCCGCCATTCGTCCACCCCCGCGGCCTCCAGCTGACGTTCGGCGAAGTCCAGTTGCTCGAGCACGTTCTTGCGGCTTTGGATTCGCTTTGGGGTAATGTCCTTCAACAAGTCGAGCTGAGGGATGCTTACTTTGCCGCGCTCGTCGGCGCTTACGAGGAAGGGGTCGTAGGCCTTGCCCAAGGTGCCTCCGCCGTAGCCCTCGATGCGGCGGGGCAGGTCCCGCGGGATGCCACGGCCCACGTAGAAGAAAGGCGGCAGTGCTTCCGTGGCCCCCCGGTCCTTGGCCACGATGGCTCCAAAGTTGGGCTGAATCGGCCCCGCGTTCTCCTCGTAGCCCGTCAAGCCCACCGTCCCCGCTCCAGGGTGACCGTTGTTCGTCGTCACCATCGAACGCACCACCGTGAACTTGTCGCTGCGCGCCGCCATTTGCGGCAGCAACTCGGTGAAGTGCATCCCCGGTGTCCGGGTCGGAATCGTTCCGAAGGGGCCGCGGTATTCCATCGGCGCGTCGGGCTTGGGGTCGAAGGTGTCCACATGACTGGGGCCGCCCCAGAGCCATAGCAAAATCACCGTCTTCACCCGCCCGTTGCTTTGGGCTTCGCGGGCGGCGTCCAAGGCCTGCATGGTTCCGCCGAAGGTGAAGGGCACGGCCGCCGCAGTCTTGAGAAACGACCGTCGGGTCCTCCCCGAGCAGTCTTGAGCCTTGAAGTTTCCTATTCCGAGCATGGTTACGAGCGTGGTTGCAAACGGCTGCCAATTAGAAAGCTCCCACGCGCTTAGAGCAAGGTTTCATCACCCGCGCTCGACTCTTTTCCCGCCGAACTTAGGAGGAAACGTTGGCTCGTACAGCGGCTTCCCGGAGTCAAAATATCAGCCAATAATAGGTATTTTTACCCAGTATTGGCTGAATTTCGATTTCTTTCCAAGCGAGGATTGAAGTGGAGGTGGAAGATGCGGAAAGTCTCCGAATGGGCATCAAGGTTGTTCCCGCTCTTCGTCGAGGAGGCGTTGGAGGCGGGCGAGTTCGGGGTCGCTTGCGTGGAGGTGGTTTTGTTGGGCCTGGTGGGCGGCGGCCCGGGCGTCGATGAGTTTCTTAAAGGTGGGGTCGTCTTTCAGGTTGGCCCGGACTAGGGAGCGTTTTTGGTTGATGGCTTCGTTGGAGAGGAAGAGTTGGGGGTAGGCGGATTCCAGCTTTTCTTGGGCGGCTTGGGCCTCGTCGACGAGTTTGCGGTAGGCGGGGTCGGCTTGGTGTTTTTGACGGGTCCGTTCGAGAGCGGCCTTGCGGCGGGTGTGCGGGGCTTGGTTGATGGCGGGGTTTTGTTCGAGGAGGTAAGCTTCCAGGGCCCGGTTGGCCCGGAAGGTGGCGAAGAGGGTTTCCTTGTAGGCGGGGTCTTCGGCGTGGAGCTTATTGCGTTCCGCCGCGATTTTCTTCCGAAAAGCCTTGTGGGAGCGAAAGGCGTCGGGAAAGCGTTCGACCTTTTCCGCGTCGAGGCGTTCGACTTCCTCGACGTGTTTACGGTAGGCGTGGTCGTTTAAGTGGAGACGGGCGTGGGCGTTGCGCTTGCGGATGGCGTACTGCTCGTCGAGGGACTTCTCGACGGGAAACTTGCCGGCGGCTTTCTCGATGCGGGCGAGGTTTGCCTCGCGGTCGGGGTGGCGAAAGGCGGTGAAGACCTGAACGTCGTCGAAGGCGGCTCCGGGGCCGTCCACTTGGAGGGCGAAGTAGGTGCGTTCTTGTTCGATGACGGGGTGCTTGGCATAGGCGAGGCGTTGGTGGTCGAGGTGTGCGACGACTTGATCGTCGATGAATTCGACCGTCATAACATACCACTTGCCGGGATTGAAGTCGTGGGCGCATTCGCCGTGCCGCATTGGTAACCACGGGCCGCGGGAGTCGAGGGCGGTTTGGATGAAGAAGTGGTCGCGGCGGAGGTGAATCACCGTGTTGTAGTGGCCCGAGGCACCGGTGACGAGCCGTAGGTCGGAAGCCTCGTCGAAGCGGAAGGCGAATCGGACGACGGCGTCCTTGAAATTCGGTTCCTTGTAGAAGAGGCGTTTGTTCGGACCGGGGATTTCGTTGCGCCGGAGCATTCCGTCCTCCACCTGCCACTCCTTCTGGAAGAACCAGTTTTCGCTGACTTGTCCTTCCGAGAAATGTTCTCCGAAACGAAGGTTGCCGGGTGAGGCGAGGAGAGGGCGAGAGGGGATGCGGGCGCCAGTGCGGTTTCGCCACTCTACGAGGCGTCGGCGGAGGTTTTCGGCCCGTTCGGGTTGGGCGGCGGCGAGGTCTGTTTTTTCGGAGGGGTCTTTAGCGAGGTCGTATAGCTCGATCTTCTTTTCGCGGGCGGGGTCGAAGAACTCGATTAGCTTCCAGTCGCCGTGGCGGATGGCACCGCCAGAAACTCCGCCGAGAAAGTGCGGCTTGTCCAGCGGGTAGTGCCAGTGGAGGGCTTCGCGT
>CAXGVD010000427.1:0-2846 GCA_964012695.1 uncultured Opitutia bacterium | reverse complement strand
CTTCGTCGGTGGCGCTTCGTCGGCGGCGCCGAGGTGGAGTTGAGGGAAGGCGACGGCGGAAGCGGCTCCGGCCGTCTTGAGGAAGACGCGTCGTTTTTGTTGCATCTGACCACGCTGAAAAAAAAGCGCGGGCGAGGTCAACCCGCGTCATTAAGAAAATGAGACGTGCGACGGGAGAGGAGTTCGAGGACGAGAGGATGTTCGCCCAAGGGCTCGGTGGCGAAGATTCGCAGGCCAGGGCAGGTAACTTCGGCGTCGGACTGGACCCGGTCCAAGTCTCCGCCTTCACCCGCGTGCCTGCCTGGAGAAAGAAAAAAGCGGGCCACTACCACCTCGCCGCCCAGGGCGACCTCCTCGTCGAACAAAAGCTTCTCCAGCAAAGGCTCATTGAAGTCGTAGGCCTCTCCGGGACGGCGCTCCATGGAACAAGTCCGCAGGCCCAACACCTCGTCGCTCAGCTTGCGGCGGGTCAGCTCCCCCACCCGTTCTCGAACCTCCCACACCTCGCGAGCTGGTGAACCGTGGTCCGTGAAGGCGATGAAAGGCCGGTCGAGCCCCGCCTTCGTGATGCAGCTCCGGACTCGCTCGGCCACGGCCTCGGCGAGGACCTCTTCTCCATCCCCCTGCTGTCCCGCCAGGCAAGGCGCCACCCTCGCCCGCAGGTCGAAAAACTCTCTGCGCAAGCCCTCCAGCTTGCCCAGCAACCACTTCGTCAAGGCACGACTCGGCCCCAGAAAAAACGGTACGATCAAAAATTCTCGCTCCCCCGCCGCCAAACGTCGCCGCAGGCAAGTCTCCACGGTTTCTCCGGGAAGTCCGCACAAACGTTCGGCCTTCACCTCGTCAGAATGGAGCAAGCCAACGGCCTCCGTCTCCAGTCCCGTCCGCACCGCCAACTTGACCGCCACCCGGCGCAGGGCGAGGATTGCCTCGGGCCGCCGGGAACCGTTGTCCGCCAATAGGCAGACTGGTCGTTTCTCGAACGTTTTATTCTCAACCTCGTCCATTAAGTAGAAAGTTGCTTGACGACTCAACGCGCGCGGACTTTAAGTTGTCGAGAAAACAGCGGGAGTTATCAATATGAAAAAGTGGATGTCGATTGTGTTGTGTGGTGCCATGGCCTTTTCCTTCGTGGGTTGTGGGAAGAAAGCCGAGTTGAATCCGGAGGACACGACGCTCATAAAGAGCGACGGTCGCCCCGGTTTCACTGGACCTGGCGAAAAGGGAGGTGAAGATATTTTCGCCACGGGCGGCGAAGGCATTGACGCCGGCTTCGGCGACGAGGACGCCTTGGCCCCATTGGACGCCGGCTTCGCGGGTTTCGCCAACGTCGCCAACGTCGAGACGCCTTTCGATCCCGTTTACTTCGGCTTCGACAAATACAGCGTCGGCTCCGCCGAACGTCCCAAGCTCCAACAAGTCGCGGAATTCCTTCAAATCAACGGGGACGCCCGCATCCTTATCGAAGGGCACTGCGACTGGAAAGGTACGCCCGCCTACAACAAGGCCCTCGGGGACCGTCGAGCCACCAGCGTGAAGAACTACCTCGTGGACATAGGCGGCGACCCCGCCCGCATCGAGGTGCTTTCCCTCGGAGACGAGCAAGCCACGCCCAACGCGGACTCCACCCAAGCAGGCATGGAGCGCAAAGCACGAATCCTCGTCTTAAAGGACTCCTGAGCTTCCAACAGGCGAGGGCTTGGCCGCCCCGAATAAAACCACCAACCACGACTTTCGAACTGCCATGAAGATTCATTCCCTTTTTGCGTCCGCCTGTCTCGTCCTCGGTCTTGCCGTAGGCTGCAAGCCCAAGGACCCCGACACCACCCTCGAACGCGGTGCCGGAACGGGGACAGACGAGGGCTTCAACGGGACCGACTTCGCCGCAGGCGCGGGCAGCGGCATCGACGCCGGTTTTGGGGACGATCCCCTTGCTCCACTCGACCCCACCCTCGAAGGCTTCAACGACCCCGCCAACGTCATTCGTCCCTTCGAGTCCGTTTATTTCGGCTTCGATCAGCACGGCGTTGCACCCTCAGAACGAGGCAAACTGGAAGAAGTGGCCGCCTTCTTGAAGGAGAATCCCCGGGCCCGCCTCGTCATCGAAGGGCACTGCGACTGGCTCGGTACTCCGGAGTACAACAAGTCCCTCGGAGACCGACGCGCCACCAGCGTGAAGAACTACCTCATGGACTTGGGTGGAGATCCCGCCCGCATAGAGGTGGTGGCCATCGGCGACGAGCAAGCCACTCCCAACGCCGGTGCCTCGCAAGCTCGGTTGGAACGCAAAGCCCAGTTCCTCGTGCTCAAGGGATCTTGAAGGGGTGAGCTTGCGGCGAGATACGCCGCTTCCACTCGCCTCACTCCCCCGCCGCCAAGTCGAGAAAGAGCTTCTCGAAGGCGTCGATGGCCTTGGCCATGATGCCGAGATGAAAGCTTTCGTTGGGAGCGTGAAGGTTGTCGTCGTTGGTGAAGAGCCCGATAAGGAGAGAATCAAGCCCTACGACATTCTTGAGGTCGCAAATAATCGGAATGCTCCCGCCTTCGCGCAGGTAGATGGGTTTGCTTCCGAAGATCTCCTCCACCCGCGTTTCGGCGGCGGCGAAGGCTTTTTTCAGAAGAGCTGGCTCGTTCCCATCTGAGCCAGGCTTCCCCGGGGGTATGATGATGTAGGGATCCCCTCCCCCCGTGATCTTAACCTCGCAAGTGACTTGCGGCGGGCAGCGTTCCTCGATGGTCTTGCGGACTAGTGCGGCAATTTCCTTCTCTGTCTGATTCGGCACAAGCCGACAGGTGATCTTGGCAAAGACTTCGCTCGGGATTACAGTCTTAGAACCTTCCCCTTG
>CAXGVD010000426.1:0-2857 GCA_964012695.1 uncultured Opitutia bacterium | reverse complement strand
ACTCCCGCCATAAGCGAGAAGGACAAGGCCGGGGAGACCTTCAACTCCTCGGCCGAGATCCTCGTCCACCCCAACGGTCGCTTCATCTATTCCTCTAACCGGGGACACGACAGCGTCTCGGTCTATCAAGCCAATCCCAAGTCGGGGCAACTTAATGTCGTGCAGGTTCAGCCTGTGCGCGGTGCCTTCCCTCGGAACATCAACCTGTCACCCGACTCCACCTGGTTGCTCGCGGCCGGCGCGGATTCGAACACCGTAGCCGCCCACAGGATCGACCCCAAGACCGGCAGGCTGACTTACCAGCGGGGTTCTATTGTCAACGTGCCTTCCCCCATCTGCATTCTCTTCGCCAAGTAGCCTTCGGGGCAGGCGGGGGTACATTTCGACATTGGCTTGCTCAACCCCTTTCCAGGAGCGCCCCGGTTGGCCTCTTTAATCTGTTCGATCGGTCTCCGGACATGTCCCGGTCAGGCCTGGTATAAAACCGGAAACCTCTGTCTCCGGAAGACAATCACCATCATGAAACCACTTCACTTCATCATCGTCTTAACGGGCTTGCTGGCCTCTCAGCTACCAGGGGCAGATAGGCCCAACATCATGCTCATCCTAGCCGATGACTTGGGCTGGGCCGACACCACCCTTTATGGCAAGACCACCCTTTACGAGACGCCGAACATCGAGCGTCTAGCTACGCGGGGCATGACGTTTTCGAACGCCTATTCGAGCCCCATTTGTTCGCCCACCCGTGCCAGCATCCTCACCGGACAGAATCCCGCCCGGCACGGTATGACCTCCCCGGCGGCCCATCTGCCGGAAGTCCGCTTCGAAGCAGCCACCCAACCCCGCGGCCTGCCGCACCAGAAATCTTGCAACATCAAGTCCGCCACCCGCATCCGTCCGGAGGCGCCTACTTTGGGTGAGATTCTCAAGGTTGCCGGCTACGCCACCGCCCACTTCGGCAAGTGGCATTTGGGAAAGGAAGGCTACACCCCCCTTGAGCATGGCTTCGACCTCGATCTTCCGCACTGGCACGGTCCCGGCCCGAAAACTGGCTACTTGGCCCCCTGGGGATATCCGAACCCGGATTTTAAGGAGGGGGAACCGGGCGAACACATCGAGGACCGCATGGCCCGAGAAGCTGTCGCCTGGCTCAAGAACCGGGACCGCACAAAGCCCTTCTTCCTGAACTATTGGCAGTTCTCCGTGCATGCGCCGTTCGGTGCCAAGCCCGAGCTGATCGATTACTACCGGAAAAAAATCAAGCGTGGACAGAAACAGCAATCGCCGACCTACGCGGCGATGGTGCATTCCCTCGACGACGCCGTCGGCAGTTTGCTCGACGCGCTTGACACCGAAGGCATCGCCGACGAAACGATCATCGTTTTCTACTCCGACAACGGGGGCAACATCCACTGCGGCTTGGAGGAGTCAGACGCCTCCGGAGCAAAGTATATCACCGCCTTAACCTCCAACCATCCTTTGCGCGGGGGGAAGGGTGGCATTCGCGAGGGCGGAATCCGGGTGCCTGCGGTGGTCGTTCGGCCGGGTGTGACCCAACCCGGGTCGAAGAATGAGACCCGAATACAAGCCAACGACCTCTACCCGACGATCCTTAAAATGCTCGGGCTGGAGCGTCCGCAGGACCACGTCATCGATGGGGTCGAGTTTACCGAGGCCTTGTCTGGTCGGGAAATTGAGCGCGCACCTATGTTCACCTATGTTCCGGGCCATGGCAACACGCCCGAATGGCTGCCTCCCTCGATGGCGGTTCACCATGGCAAATGGAAGTTCATTCGCACCTTCCACTACGGCGAAGACGGCAAGCACAGTTACTGGTTGCACGACTTGGAGAAGGATATCGGAGAAACAAAGAACCTGGCAGCCGAATTCCCAGAGAAGGCTCGGGAGATGGACAAGTTGATCGACGAGTTCGTCGCCGAGGCGAAGGTCGTTGTTCCTTTGCCCAATCCGGATTTCGATCCCGCCAAGTTCGACCCTGATTTGATCGGCGTGCAAAAGGGCGGCCTGAAAATGCCGCCTGCTAAAAGGAAGCAGGTCCAAGCTGCTCCTGCGCCCATCGCCCGGAAGGAATTCATGCTCGGCTGGATTGCCAAGAACGCGGGTGTCACCGTTCAAGCCGATTTCCTGCGAATCTCCGCCACCGGTCAGGCCTTCTTTGCCAACGCCCGAATTGGCGTGAAAGGCCCCGCACAGGTACGTTTGAGAATTCGCGCGCCCAAGGACGGGGTAGGGCGCCTGCAATGGCGAGCGGAAGATCAGGCTGGGTTCCCTGCCACCGGTCAACGCAAGAGCTTTGCGATCAAGGGGGGCGATTGGCGCGAACTGACCGTGCCCCTCCCGGTTGCAGGGAAGCTCGCTCACCTGCGTCTGTTCCCTCCGATGCGGAAGCAGTCGATCGACCTTGATTGGATTGAGATCGGCCCCGCCGGGGCGGAAGACAAGGAGGCGAAGCGCTGGGATTTTGGTAAGGCCGTAAAACCATCACATGAAAATACCGACACCAGTATTGACTGACATATAATCATGAAAATCAAGAATACCTTGGCATTCCTGCTGACCTTCTTAATTACGCAAATCCCGACCTCTGCGGCAAAGCCGCATGACGGCCAAGCGAAACGCTTGCCGAACGTGGTTTTGATCCTGTCGGATGATCAGAGCTACACCGACTACGGTTTCATGGGGCATCCCCATATCGAGACCCCGCACCTCGACAAGTTGGCGTCTGAGAGCGCCTTGTTCCGGCGTGGTTACGTTCCCACCGCCTTGTGTCGGCCTGCTCTCGCCACCTTGTTTACCGGCCTGTATTCTCACCAGAACAAGATCACCGGGAACAACC
>CAXGVD010000425.1:0-2882 GCA_964012695.1 uncultured Opitutia bacterium | reverse complement strand
TGCAGGTTCCCCCCGCAGCCTGTCCTTGCCCGGTCTCTTCGCCATCTTGATACAACTCGTCCTTGTGGGCTACCACCTTCTGGCCTTCACGATTTGGGAGCATCCTTTCGACCGCGAGACTTTCTCCGGTATGCTCACCCACAGTTGGCACGGCGAAATCGTCCGGAGTTTCTTTCTCCTCGCCTCCCTCCTAGTCTCCCTTATCGGCGAAACCTACCTCCGACGCCGCAACCTGCGGGCGGGAGAATTTCATCACCTATCCATGCTGGCCAGCGCCGGCTTGATGCTTCTCTCGCAGAGCAACCACTTCCTCATGCTCTTCGTCTCGCTAGAGACCGTAGCCCTCTGCTTCTACGGGCTCGTGGCCTACCAACGCGGATCCGCTAAGTCTCTGGAGGCCGGGCTCAAGTACTTGATTTTCGGGGCTCTCAGCTCCTCCCTCCTTCTCTTCGGAATCGTGCTGGTGTACGGCGTAGCCGCCAATCCGGAGGCCTGGGGGTGCGTTACCACCGGCTCTCACAAGGACCCTCTCGGCTTCGCCTACCTCGCCAACTTTCTCGAAGCCAACGCGGACAACCTGGTCCTCCGGGCCGGCGTCGTGCTCATTCTCTCGGGCATCGCATTCAAAATAGGCGCCGCACCCTTCCAAATCTGGGTGCCAGACGTCTATCACGGCTCCCCCATGCCCGTCACCGCCTTCCTTGCCGTCTCTTCCAAGGCTGCTGGCTTCTTCGTCTTGCTAGCCCTAGTCAACGGCCCCCTTCAGGGCATGACCGAATTCATCACCCCGCTCCTCGGCTTCGTCGCCACCCTCACCATCCTCTTCGGCAACCTTGCTGCCTGCGCGCAACGCAACCTCAAACGCCTCCTCGGCCTCTCCGGGGTAGCCCACGCCGGATACCTCCTCGTGGGGGTGCTAGCTTCCATGCACCTCGGCGGAGACAAGGACGCCGCCCTTTGGGTCGTCACATTCTACCTTTTCGTTTATCTCGTAGCCTCCTTCGCCACCTTCGGAGTGATGGGACTGGCCCGCGTCCCCGACGACAGCGAGCACGAGTTCTCCCATTACGAAGATCTCGCCACGAAGTCTCCCTTCCTCGCCTTTGTGCTCGCCGCTGGCGTGGGCTCGCTCGCGGGCCTGCCACCCTTTGCCGGCTTTGTCGCCAAGCTTCTCCTCTTCTATGTCGCCTTTCAAGCCAAGCTTTACATCTCCCTCGCCGTCATGGTTGTCGGCGTGGTGGTTTCCATTTACTACTACTTCGGCTGGCTTCGCGAAGCCCTCTTCCATCCGCGCCCCAGGTTCAACGACGAAGAGGAGGGAGAAGCAGCGGACCCATGGAACTTATCGATACCCGGCTTCTACAAGTTGACCCTCCTGCTCCTCACCACAGCCACTCTCCTGTTCGGCCTCTGGCAAGGTGCCCTCGGTGACGTCTTCTGAAAGCGAGGCTTAGTATTCGGCACTTCGAATAGTGCCTGAGAGCGGGACTCGCACCCAAAAGCGAAAGTGACGCAAGCCTAGCTGGATATTTGTTCACGAGCAGTTGACGCAGGCACTGAAACACCGTTTCGATAAGGTTCGCCGGTTGCTGTATCATATCGTCGAAAGATGGGGGAGTCCCAACGGTGAGCTTAACAGGAAAGATAAGTTCCACATTATTTTTGACGCAAGATCTATTCAGTTAACTGAGATTACAGATCATGATCTGGACCGAAACCCCGACCTATTGAAAGGATACAAGGCGGTCCTGATTAACGGTCATAGCGAGTACTGGTCAGCTCGCGCCTACGATGGTCTGGATAATTACCTGAAGGCCGGCGGTGCGGCCGTGGTCATGTCTGGCAACACCATGTTTTGGCGGGTAAGCTTCGACGAGAGCGGCGAGGTCATGGAGGGTCGCAAGTTTGGAAAGGCTATAGGTGGCCGGAATTTGGCCAAGGTGGGTGAGCTTTATCATAGCCATGATTTCAAGCGGGGCAGCCTGATGCGTTTTTGCGGATACCCGGCATGGCAACTGGTCGGGTTGGAATGCATCGGATGGGGCGGAGCAAACTTCGCCAACTACCAAGCCGACCTACCGGATCATTTCTTGTTCAACCAGCCTCACAAGATTGAGCTGAAAAAGGGAGATTCCTTTGGCTTCACCAATAACAAGAAGGGTGCAGTCGGACACGAGTACGACGTGCGACTATAGACCCTGTTGCGGGCAACCAAGAACCCAGTGCTGAAAGGGTTGGTCGAACCGAAAGGCATCGTCACCATCGCCAGTAGTCAGAGCAAACGCAACATCCTCGATTTCAATGCTGAAGGGCATCGAGCTAGGGTAGGCAGCGACCAGACGATTGCCGAGATCATCTATTGGGAGCGGCCTGAGGGCGGACGGGTTTTTCATACTGGATCGATCGCAACCGCCTGGGCCATGTATGTATTTTGACGAATCCTTGGGCAAGTTGGTCAAGAACGCCCTGCATCACTTCATGGTGAAGCCGAAGAAACAACCATGAATAACCTAGGGGGGACAACTCGATCTCACTGCATCTCATTGCAGTGACCGTCCTCTTAGGCCTCTGGCAAGATTCCCTCGTGAAATTCATCTGAACACGAGGTTAAGTATTCGACATTTCGAATAGTGCCCGGGGCGGGACTCGAACCCGCACGTCCTTGCGGACACCGGATCCTAAGTCCGATGCGTCTACCAATTCCGCCACCCGGGCAAACTAGCTTCCTCAAACAACAAGTGAGCAAACAAAGCAAGTCTTGCCACCAAATGACGAATGTTCAACCTTTGATTGCCGCGACCGTCTCTTCTCGCCGAAGCGACAACACCTCGTTAAAGGGGTACGATGAAAATCGAAAAGGTCGAGGCGTTCTTGCTTTACTG
>CAXGVD010000424.1:0-2898 GCA_964012695.1 uncultured Opitutia bacterium | reverse complement strand
GGCGATGGGGCAGAACCCGCCCATACGCATAGAAGCCGCCTTCGACCCCCCGCCATCACCCTGCGCGGCGCCACCGCCTACGTCGTCACCATACACGGCACCCAACAAGCTCCCAACGGCTCCCTGCCCGCCGTGGACGGCCTCTCCATATCCTCCGACCCCCGCACCATGCAGGCCGCCAGCTTCATCAACGGCGTCCCCTCCATACGTCGCACCATCTCCTTCACCACCCGTCCGCAACGCACCGGAACCTTCTCCATGCCCGCCTGGAAGCTCACCCTCGCGGGACGCGAGCACCTCGTCCCCCCCGCCACCCTCCGCGTCCTCCCGCCCAGCAAGGAAGACCTCCTCCGCCAAGAAGCCGAACGGAAACAACAAGAAGACCTCCGTCAAGCCCTCTTTCTCGAACTCTCCTTCCCGCGCGACCACTTCTTCAAGGGGGAAACCCTCCCCGTCTCGATCAACCTCTTCGTTTGGGAACGCCTCCCCATGATCGGCCAACCCCGAACGCCCCAAAAAATCGGCGAGGCCTTCTCGCAAAGCCAATTCGGCCAACCCTCCCGCCGCAACAACATCTCCCGCAACGGCAAAACCTACGTCGTCTTCTCCTGGCCCGCCGCCCTCACCGCCGCCATGGAGGGAGACCACGAAATTAAGTACAAGACCGTCGTGAGCGTCAAGGTCGCGAACTCCCGTTCCTCCCCCTTCGACGACCCCTTCTTCCGAGACCCCTTCTTCGGCTTCGGTCGCTCCCAGGCCCTCGAAGTCAGCTCCGACGCCCTCCCCGTCGAAATACGCCCGCTCCCCATGGATACCCGCCCGCCCGCCTTCCGCGGCGCCATCGGCTCGTTCGCCTCGGACATCAACGCGGACTCCAACCAAGTCGGGGTCGGCGACCCCGTCAAGGTCACCTTCTCCGTGTCGGGCTCGGGCAATTTCGGCGTCATGCCCGCCCCCGAATTCCCCGCAAGCGAGGACCTGCGCATCAGTCGCCCCGCCTTCCTTCCCTTCGAGGGCGACGAAAACCGCAAGCTCGAAGGCGCCCAAGGTTTCGAGTACGTCGTCACCCCGCTGCGCCCCGGAAACTTGGAAATCCCCTCCCTGCCCTTCGCCTACTTCGACCCCGCCACGGAAAGCTACGTCGACGCGCCCTCCTCCCCCCTCCCCCTCCGCGTGGAAGCCGGGGAAGTGTGGGTGGACCCCTCCCCCTCTCCCGCCTCCGTCCTCCCCGGCGCCGCCCCTCCGCCAACCACCCAAACCCTCTTCCAAACGGAAAACGAACCGGGACGCTGGACTCGCGCCCTGATCGCCTCCCCCTCCCTCGCCGCCTCCGGTTTCTGGTACGCCCAGATCGCTCCCCTCTCCGCCTTCACCCTTCTCCTCGCCTGGCGCGTCCGCTCCAGACACACGAAACGGAAAAACCCGAAAAAACGCCTCGCCCAACTGCGCTCCGCCGCCAAAAACGCCGTCCGCTTCAACGAGCCCGACGCCTTCCATCGGGCCATCCGCGACGCCATCCGGGTACAGGTCGGAGCCCTCGTCGGCCACGAACGTCCCGAGGCCCTCGCCACCGACGAAGTCCTCGACGTCCTCCGCCGCCGCGAAGCCACCCAAGCCACCTTGGACGAAACCGCCGAATTCCTGAGGGCCGCCGAAGCTCGGGAATTCGCCCATGCCGAAATGACCGACATCCCCCTAGCCGAGATGATGATCAAGGCGAAACAGCTCTTGAAACGCATTCGATCCGAAACATGACGCGCTTCCTTCCCAAGCTCCAAGGGGTCCGGGCCTTATTACTCCTGCTCCCGCTCCCCCTTCTACACGCCAAAGACGGTAACCGCTTCTTCTACGAAGCCGTGCAAGCCGAAGCCGCTGGAAACTTGGATGCCGCCATCGCCTCCTACCAAAAGGCCACC
Organism: uncultured Opitutia bacterium; assembly: GCA_964012695.1. Taxonomy (GTDB): domain Bacteria; phylum Verrucomicrobiota; class Verrucomicrobiia; order Opitutales; family Seribacteraceae; genus CAXGVD01. Next base: position 982 of record CAXGVD010000424.1, on the reverse strand, counting down.
CAAATCGCCCACTCCGCCAACCTTCACGGCAATCTCGCCAACCTGCACTTCAAAACCGGTTCCCTCGGATTCGCCATCCTCCACTACCGCAAGGCCCTTCATCTGAATCCAGATAACCCCGAACTCAAAGCCAACCTCGCCCACGTACGGGAAAAGGCAGGACTTGCCCCCGCAAACCCCTCCATCGAAGACCTATACTGTCCGCCCGCCTCCCTCTCCATTTGGGCGTGGATCGCCTCCGCCATTCTCTGGGCCGGCCTCTTCGCCGCTCTTTTTCTCATCCCATCGCCGTATCCGAAACTCATCAAAGTTTTCGCAGGTCTCGTCTGGGCCGCCCTCGTCGCTGTCTCCGCCTACGCCACCTTCCGGGCTCAGGGAAACGCCGCCCTCCTAATACGCGAAGCCATCGCCGTGATCCCGAACGAGTCCCTCCCCACCGATACCAACGCCTCCCTAAGCATTCCCCTCCGACGCTTCGCAGGAGACTCCACCGAAGCCAACGCCCAACTAAATCCCGGAGAACTCGTCCGCATCGACCTCGACGAAAACGGCGACCTCAAAACCCATCGCTCTCCCGACGGATCCATCTGGTGCCTCGCCCGTTCCCTCTCGGGGAAAAAAGGCTGGGCCACGCAACAGGAACTGCGTCTCATTCTCGACTGACCGGCCTTTTCCTCGCCATGTCCGACCTCAAGGATTCCTTCCTCGCCCGGCTCCACCGCACCGACTCCCTCGCACAAATCTCTTCCCTACTCTCTTGGGACGAGCAGGTGAACCTACCCCCGAGCCAGGCCTCAGCTGAACAAAGAGCCTCCCAAGCCTCCGCCCTAGCCGAACTGCGGCACCGCGAGTTCACCTCTCCCGAGTTCGCCGGAAGCTTGGAAGAGCTGGAGAAGGACGCCGATCCCGACGATGTCGACCTCCAAGTCATCCTCCGAGAAACCCGCCGAGACCTCGACCTTAGGGCAGCCAGTCGGCGTCG
>CAXGVD010000423.1:0-2930 GCA_964012695.1 uncultured Opitutia bacterium | reverse complement strand
CGTTTGCGAGGACCACCACCTCGTATTCCGAGAGCGTCTCCACCTCCAAGTCCCGCCAATCGCAACGCTCCACCACCAATGCGGCGTCGTCCCCAACATTCTTAAGGCGCAGGGCCTTTTCCAGAAAGTGGGTTTCGCCTAGCTTCGACCCCGAGGCGGCCTCCCCGTCCACACAAAGAATCTTAATCCGCTCGGGCACCTTCACGACGAGGTGACGGGCGTTATCGGTCGCCAAGGCGTCGACGCTAAGCTCCACGCTCACGCGGGCGTCACCCGGTTCGTCGAAGGAGGTAAGGAAAGACACATGCTTTTCCTGTCCCGGAGGGATGTTTCCAAGGGCGGGTGACTCCAACCCATCCCCGTTCACGTGGAAGGTGGCGGAAGCGCCGTCGCTCTCCTGCTCGCCGAAGTTCTTTATCGTGGCGGTGAAGCGGGCCATACCGCCTTGGCCAAGCGAGCCGGAGACGTAGGCGAAGTTAGTCACCGCCAAGTTTTCCTTGCCGCCGGCGTCAATCGGAAGCACATAAAGGGAGGCGTCCTCCGACATCTTCGACAAAATGGAGGCCGCGTCCTGCGACAGGTCGGTCCAGTCCATGGTCTGGGCGTCGGTCACGAAGTAGCACTCGACGGTGGAAGCCTTCAGTTCACCAACCAAGGCCGCCAACTCAGTGGCGGAACGTTCGAGGTCCAAGCTCTCGGGCAAGGGTTGGGCACCCTCCAACACTTTGCGAAAACTCCCTTCGTCGTAACCCGCCGCCCGCTTGAGCACGCGAGGGCGCTCACCCAGTAGGACGAGGGTGACGGGATCTCCCGGACGAACGGTCTCCAACACTTCGGCCGCACGTTGCTTCGCCCGATCGAAGCGGGACTCCAACTTACCGTGCCCCATGCCGTAGGAAGCGTCCAAGGCCAATACCAAGCCTACCCGGCGTTCCCCACCCAAGGTCGTGGCCACCTTGTCCTCCAAAATGGGCCGGGCCATCGCCAAGGCGACCAACGCCAGAACCAGGCAACGCAGAAGAAGCAACAATAAGTCCTCTAGGCGAACCTGACCCGAGCGGATCACCATTGCCCGCTTGAGCAGTTCCATCGCCGCCCAATCCGTGTGGCGCCTGTGCCGCTGGTGAAGCAGGTGGATGATGACGGGCACGGCGACCCCCGCCAAGGCCAGCGGCCCCCAAAAACCTATGGCGTTAAGGAAGCTCACGGGGCGCCTGCCTCCGATTTCAATCCGTCCACGTGAGCGTCACGCAACTCCACACCGCAGGGATAGGCGAGTCGTTCGCCGAAAGCCACTTTCAACACTAAGTCTTCGCCCGCGGGCAAGAACAAGGCGAGATCGCGGGCGGAGGAGTCGGGGTTCACTTCGCTTCGAAACACTTCCTTGCCCCCCGCCGTCAAGCTGAAGGTGGCGTCTCCCCGACAACCGGGAACGGGTGCCAGAACCGCCCGCAACCTGCGTTCGCGCCCAGGCGCGGAGGGGCTCACCCGGTAGCGCATGACCGTGTTCGGGGTCACACGCAGGGCGGAAAGGAAAGGGCTCGAATCCTCCCGCAAGTCCAGCTTCGCCACTCCGTCTCCCTTGCCCAAGGGACCGATGGTTTCGCTTTCCGTCGCCTCCAAGTCCGCCAACCATTGCACAGCTCCGTCTCCGCGTAAGAAATAACTCACGTTCGACCAAGACACCCGCGCTTCTCCAAGCTCTTCCCGCTGTAGTGAAAGCCCGTCCTCGGTAGGCTTAGCCTTGCCGCGGAGAACGCCGCCATCCGCCAACCCCACCTCGTCCAACCCCTCGGCGGAAGCAGGTCGGGCCGGGTCCATTGTGAAGGCGTAGCTCAACAAGCCCTCGCGCGGCATAGGAATCACCCCAAGGGGGCAATCCACCCCCACATCCTTGTCCTTGATCCAAATCAGCTTGCCCGGCAGGGGTCGTCCCTTGGTCCGGTACAGCACGCCGGGGCGAGCTCCGGAAGGCGGTTCCGTCTCGGGCGAGAACTCCACAGCGGCCACGGAGGCAAGGTCCACTTCCCTTTCCCCGAAAGTGCGGGAATACAGCTTCAACTTGGTGGCGGAAGCCGACCGGATCTCCACCCGCCACCTTTCCCCGTTGCGGAAACGCACGGCGTGTGGAGAGGAAGAGGGAATCTCCGTCACCTGACGGTTCAGGCTCTTCATCCGCTCGAACGCGAACTGTCGCCCCTCCATCTTCAGTTTGCCGTCGGCCCAAGAGAACGCCCCCGTCAAACGTCCGTCTCGAGTCCAGACCACATCCGAACCGCCAGGGCCGGGCGCGTTGACCACGCGGGCTCCGTCCAAGTCGTTGGTGAGCGTAACCTCGTCTAGGCAGACATGACCCCACGGACCCGTCTCCCGGTCAACCACCTCCAAGCGAGCCGAACGATCCTGCAAGCCTCGGAGATCGAAGGCCATGGGCTCCAGAAAAGTCGTGTTGCTCCCGATGGCCGAACGTTTCACCTCGCCATCCACCAGCAAGTTCAGGCAGGTCCGCCCCGGAGCCCGTCCGCCCGAAAGCAGAAACCGCAGGTAGCGACGCTCTAGCTTGAACTCGGACGAAACCGCCCGACCCGTTTCCTCGTCCACCCGGTGCCCGTGAGAACCCCAAGTCTTAAGGAGGTAACGCCCGCGATACCCACGGATGCGGAGAAAGCCCCGGTCATACCTGCCGGGAGACCAATAGTCCCCTCCCCCGTAGCCTTGGAAAGCCTTTCCCTCGAAGGTCCAAGGGGCGTTCTTCTTCTCGAAATCTTCGACGAGCACGTCCGCGGGAGGCGCCTCGACTACGGCCGCCGCCCCCCCGCCGACCGGCTTCCCCTCCTGCCCTAAGGCCAAGGAGGCCACCCAGGCACAACCCGCCCTAAGCCACCTCGCCGAACGAAATGACGACGCTCGTAGACCAGGCTCTGTCCGTC
>CAXGVD010000422.1:0-2938 GCA_964012695.1 uncultured Opitutia bacterium | reverse complement strand
GGGTGCCCCGTTCATGAAGAGGAAAATGACTCGCTTGGCCCGAGGCGCGAAGTGGGTGAGGGGAGCCGGCGAGGCGAGCAGGCCCGCCTGACCGAGGGTTCCCGCTAGCCCGAGGGCGCCGAAACCTCCGCCGAGCCGACAGATGGCTTCGCGTCGGGTGAGAAAGGAGTTTGGTTTGGCTGATGGCGTGCGCATGAGAGAAAGTCCTGCAATTAGTCGAGCCAGGCGAATTCGTTGGTGGCGAGTAGGGCCTGAGCATAGTCATGTAGCTCGCCATCTGCGAGGAAGCTTTGGCCGAGTGACAGTTCCTGCTCCTGCGGCGGCCGCCCGAAAAGGATGGAGTAGGCCCGGCGGATGCGGGTGGCGGCGTCTTCGCCTTTGGATTCCGCCTCGATGCGTTCGGCGAGAAGCTTGGCCTGCTTGACGAAGAGCGGGTGGTTCATTACGAACAGCTTCTGCAGGGGCGTGGTGGTGGGCTTGCGACCGGGACTGTGCAGGTTGGGGTCGGGGAAGTCGAAGAGAGACAGCATGGGGTCTAGCTGGAGGCGGCTCACCCGAGCGTATACGGCACGGCGGGCGACCTCGGGGTCAGAGGCGCCGTAGGACTTTCCGCCCACGGTTCGGTCGAGGTTCCCTGCGGCAGCGAAAGTTGCGTCGCGCAACATTTCAACGCTGAGACGGCGGCGATCCATGCGCCAGTACAGTTCGTTGGCGGGATCCCCGGCAAGCTTGGCGGGGAAGGCCTCACTGCTTTGGCGGTAGGTGGAGGAGAGGGCGATTTCCCGAACCAGCCACTTGAGCGACCATTTGCCCTCCTCCATGAAGCGAACGGAGAGATCGTCCAGCAGTCCGGGGTGGGTGGGCTTCTCGCCGAGGGCGCCAAAGTTACTGGTAGTCACCACGAGCGGGCGACCGAATAGCTCGCCCCAGACGCGGTTGACCCATACCCGAGCCGTCAACGGGTTATCCCTGCTGACGAGAGCTTCGGCTAATTCTAGCCGACCACTGGTTTCGGAGCCGAATTCCCGGCGCTTACCGCCACCAAGCACTGTGAGGAAGCCGCGCGGCACGGTGTCGCCGGGCGCCTTCACATCGCCACGATCGTATATCGGCAGGTTTCCCATGGACTTCGAGTCGCGCACCAAGTGCATGGCTTCGGAGGGTTGCTTCTTGTCGTCCTTGGCTTGTTTGGCGTCGGCCTTGTCCTTGTCGCCTTTCGGAAGGGGCTTGTTGTACAGCTCCGTATTGGCGAAGACGCCGGCCAAGGCGTAATAATCGCTTGTCGGGATGGGATCGAAAAAGTGGTCGTGACAACGGGAGCAGGCTACGGTGAGACCGAGCACTCCGCGCGAAAGTGTGTCCACGCGATCCTCCCACTCGTCGGCCATGACGGCTAGTTCGTTGCGGCGGTAGTACTTGGGGCCGAGGCCCATGAAGCCGAGAGCGGCGCGATCCTTCGTCGGTTCGTCGGGAAACATCAGGTCGGCGGCGAGCTGGCGGCGGAGAAACTCGTCGTAGGGCAGGTCGTCGTTGAGGGCTTGGATGACCCAGTCACGATAGATCCATGCGTTGGGGTAGGTGAGGGACTTGTTGTTGCCTACGATATGGGCTTGGTCCTCGGCGTAGCGAGCCACGTCCAGCCATAGCCGAGCCCAGCGTTCACCGAAAGCGGGGGATGCCAGCAATTCCTCCACGTAGGCTTCGAAGGAGAGCGATTCGGCTTTCTCGAAATCCGGCGGCAAACCCGTAAGGTCGAAGGCGGCGCGCCGTTTCAACGTTCGCGCGTCCGCTTCGGGATTCGGCTCCAGTCCGGCCTTTTCCAATCCGGTCAGAACGAAGGCGTCCAAGGGTTTCGCCACCCGAGCCGGGTTCTTCAGCTTCGGCGGCGTCTTCCTCTCGGGAATCTGAAAAGCCCAGTGTGCGGTCCCGTTCTTTTTCATCTCCCCCTTCGGCTTTTCACTGCCCGCCAACGGCAATGCGAGGCCAAGTAGCCACGTCGCCAAGGTAAGCCTGTGCACGCACTTAGTCTTCATGGTGGATGAACTTCTCTTTTGTGCCCGAAAGTCCCGAAATCCGCAAGGGACAAGTGCAACCTCCGGCCGCTTTTCGAATCGTCCTTCCGGGTGGTTGGTTTCCCCAAGGTTATTTCAAGCGGCCTACCATTGTCTTCTTGTCAAGATGCCCTTCTTTGCCCGAGACTGCAGGACATGAAGACTCCCGGATTGATCCTTTCCCTGATTGCTTTTCTTCCCGCTCACACGTTCGCCGAGGGCGGAGACGATATGCTTCGGCGTTATTTCGAGCTGCAGACCAAGAAGACCGAGGACTCCTTCCTCGCCGAGGTCAAGACCAGGCAGGATTGGGAGAAGAACAAGGAAGAGTACAGGCAACGTCTTTCCTACATGCTTGGCTTGGACCCCGATCGTCCGCGCACCGACCTGAAGGCGACCGTTACCGGGAAGACCGAGGGAGACGGCTTCGTGGTGGAGAATCTGCACTACCAGTCGAGCCCCGGGCTGTACGTGACGGGCAACCTGTACCTGCCCGCCGAACGCAAGCCCGGGCAAAAATTTCCCGCCATCCTCTACGTCTGTGGCCATGGCAAAGTGAAGAAGGGTGGGGTAAGCTACGGCAACAAGGTGCATTACCATCACCACGGATCATGGTTCGCCCGAAACGGCTATGTCTGCCTCACCATAGACACCATCCAGCTCGGCGAGATCGAGGGACTCCACCACGGCATCTACTACAAGAACATGTGGTGGTGGGCGTCCCGTGGATACACTCCCGCCGGAGTGGAGGCTTGGAACGGCATCAGGGGAATCGATTACCTGCAATCACGTCCCGAGGTGGACGGCGAACGCATCGGCATGACGGGTCGGTCGGGCGGGGGAGCCTACAGCTGGTGGGTGGCCGCCCTCGACGAGCGGGTGAAGGC
>CAXGVD010000421.1:0-2952 GCA_964012695.1 uncultured Opitutia bacterium | reverse complement strand
CCCGCGTTGAGGAGAAGGCGGGAGTCCACGGGGCGTTTTTCCGCCTTGGTGGCTTCGATTTCGTCTTGGTAGAGGGAGGCGGCCCGTGCATAGTCGCCTTTTTCGTGGGCTTCTTCGGCTCGCCTGACGTTGTCTTTCTTGCAGGCGGGAACGAAGAGGAGCAGGAAGAGGGCGAGGGCGGGGCCTAGGGCGCCGCCTGCCGAGCGTCGGCGGGAGCCGAGGAGAAATTCGACGGCGAGGAGCAGGAGGGCGGCGGCGAGGAAGAGTTGGTAGCGTTCGATGGGAAGCTCCTCGGTGAGGAGCATGTGGCGTTTCTTGTGGCCGATTTCCTGAAGTTCGGCGAAGATGGCGGCCAGCCCTTCGCCTGTCGGGCCGAGGGGGTAATATTTGCCGCCCGTGGCCTCTGCGATGGCCCGAAGGGAGACCTCGTCCATCTTGGTAACGACTTGCTTGCCTGCGGGATCCGTCAGGTACTCGACGGCAGGTGCCTCGATGGGCGAGAGAGGGATGCGGGCTCCGATCTTGCTGCCTACGCCGATGGTGTAGATGCGAACGTCGCGTTTGGCCACGTCTTTAGCGGCCCGCAGACCCGCCCCTTCAAGGTCTTCTCCGTCGGAGATGAGTATGAGGAAGCGGTCGTTATCGTCTTCGGAAAAAGAACGGTTGGCGTCGGTGATGACGGCGGCGAGGTCCGTGCCTTGTCGTTTTATGGAGCCGACACCCGTCTCGTCGAGGGTGCGGCGGAAGGCGGCGTGGTCCAAGGTGAGCGGGCATTGGAGAAAAGAGGAGCCCGCGAAGGCGAGAAGGCCGAGTCGGTCTCCCTTCACCTTTTCGAGTTGAATGGCTATACCGCTTTTCACGCGTTCTATGCGGTTAGGTCTGACGTCTCTGGCGAGCATGCTGCGGGAAACGTCTACGGCGATGAGTGCGTCGATGCCCGTGGGAGCGGTTTCCCGTTGACGGCTTCCCCATTGAGGCCTGGCCAAGGCGAGGAAGAGCAGGAGGAGAGCGAGGACTAGAAACAGGTGGCGCAGGAAGATTGCGAGGGAGGAACGGGAGGATGCGAGGGAGGGAAGGAGTTTGGGGGAGGCGAATTGTGACAGGCGCCGCTTCCTGCGAGCTTCCGTCCAACGCAGGCCGACCGCAGCGAGCAAGGCGACGGTGATTCCAGCGTAGAGCCAGACGGGTTCGGCGAATAGGTTCATGGGACTCTAGACAATACAGTCCGGGCGAGGACGGTTTCAACCAAAAGGATTAGCAGCCCCGCGAGCGCTGGGAGGAAAAACAATTCCTCGTACAGGGCGTTCACTTGGTACTCCACCTCGGTTTTTTCGAGGCGGTCGATTTCGTTGTAAATGTTGCGGAGATCCTGCTCGTTGCCGGCCTCGTAGAAGACGGCGCCGGTGGTCTCGGCGATTTTCCGTAGGATTTCCTTGTCCACGGGATAAACGGCCCTGGGGTTGACGACGGGGGAGCCGTCCGCGTAGCGGCGCAGGTCCCCGGTGCGCGGGTGGTAGACGTAGGAGGAGGTGTGGGTGGAACGTCCGACGGCGATGGTGTACACCTTGATGCCGTCCTTCTTGGCGCCTTCGGCGTAAACAATTGGGCTGTGGCGGGGTGGTGGGTCGTCCATGCCGTCGGTGAGAAGGATGACGATCCGGGTTTCCGCTTCGAGCTTTCGCACGCGGTTTATTCCCTCGGCCAAGGCGTCTCCGATGCTTGTGCCCGTTTGTCCCGTAAGGCCTACGCGGAGCCGGTCCAAGTTGCGGTGTAGGTGTTCCTTGTCGAGGGTCAGCGGGCTGAGGAGGTACGGGTTGGTGGCGAAGGCGACGAGACCGAGCCGATCATGGCGCCGCTTGTCCACGAATTCTTCCAGCACTCGCTTGACCACGTCCAGTCGGGTTATGGGCGAGCGGGGGTTTTCGCTCATGTCGAGGGCGAGCATGGAGCCGGATAGATCAACCGCGAGGACGATGTCCACGCCGCTGGCCTCGACGGTGTGCGTACTCTCGTCCAGTTGGGGGCGGGCGAGGGCTAGGACTATCGAGCCGAAGGCGAGGGAGCGCAGGGCGGGAGGCAGAGCCCGGAGCAGGCGGGGGGATTTGGGCCTGGCTGCTTTGGGGAAAGTGAGGGAGGAGAAAACCAAGGTGGGCGTTCTCTTCGCCCGGAAGTGATGCCGCAAGAAAAGGAACAAGGGGATCAGCAGAAGAAGCCAGAGCCAGTACGGTTCGGCCAGACGGAGGCGTTCCCAATCCAACTCCAGCATGTTCATGCTTCGGTGCTCACCTTGTTTGGGAGGGCGGATTCTTCCCGCCGCTTTCGTTCTTCTTCTTCGAAGCGGGCGTGGCTGTCTTCCACGAAAAGGTTGGCCGAATCAAGCAGGAGTCCGAGACCCGCCGAGTCCATCGTTTCCCGCGAGTACTTCACCACGTCGCTGCGGTCGATGAACTCACGCAACAGGTCGTCGTAGCGATCGCGGAAAAAGGCGTTTTCGGCCACCTCGCGAATGAACTCTTCCCCCGTCAACTCCATCGCGGGCACTTTGAAGCGACGCTCGACGTAGACCCGCAGGATTTCCGACAACCGGAAGGTGAAGGGCTTGGCCTCCATCTTGTGGCGTTCCCCGTCCAGCGCCCGGAGGGCGTCCATCGCTTCCTCGTAGGGGTCGGTCGGAGCCGTGGCCTCCTCCTCGCCGTCTCTTTTCCGCAGGCGGCGGACCAACAGCCACGCGGCCAGTCCTGCCAAAACGATTCCGCCTGCTACGGACAGGACGGTTGTGTTCTCTTCCAATACCTCGCGAAAGCTCTTGTAAAGCGGGATGGGAACGTCGCGCTCGCGTTTAGGGTCCAGGACGTGGGCGTCCGGGTTCGCCTGCAGGGGGCCGCTTGGCCAAGCAATTAGCAAGGCTAGTACCGAAAAGACGACCTTTCGAAGGGCCACGACCTCGCGGGC
>CAXGVD010000420.1:0-2957 GCA_964012695.1 uncultured Opitutia bacterium | reverse complement strand
GGGTGAACGGACGGTTAGCCTCCACGTTTTCCTGCGAAAACAAAAAGGTTACTTCGGATTAGCCGGGAGCATCTTCCTTTGACAAATGAAAAGTCCCCGAAATTCACAAAAAAGCAGGAAAGCCCACAGCTTTTTCGGGGGAAGAAGAATGCGGGCTCAATCGCCGGCCACGGCAAGGGGTTTCGATTTTCCCTCGGAGGAAGGCGTTTGGCTCTTCGCCTTCTTGGCCTTGAGTTGAGCCATGAGCTGCTTGGCCGAACTGGCGACAAGGGTTCCCGCCCCCGGCCCCACGGCGGCAGCAGCCGCCTTGTTCGAAGACTGCATTTCCTCGAGGATTTCCTTGCGAAGGATTGAGATGGAGCGCGGGGCCGAGATTCCGATCTTCACAGAATCTCCCTCGATTCTGGTAATGGAAATCTCGACGTTGTCCCCGATCAGTATTCCTTGATCGATTTTTCTGGATAAGATGAGCATGTCGCCTGTTCCAGTGGACCACCCGAAGACTCAGGCCCCGGCACCCACGTCAATGACGTGGCGGGCAGTGAATTCCTCGTGGTTGTTGATGATGCACTGCTTGGCGACAAGGGTGCGGCGATTGATCACGATAGGCCCCACGAGATTGAGCGAAATCTTTCCGGGCATGTCCGCCGAAATGGTGACGATGTTGAGGATCATGGTATCGTCCGCTCCCGTTATGCCGAGGGTATCGACATCCTGATCGGCGATTTCCACATTGTAGTTGGCTACGAATCCGCCTGGCTCCATCACCACGAAGGCAAGGCCCTCCTCCTTCTGTTCCCGCAACCACATGAAGGGCAATTCCTCCTTGTCGTAAACGAGTTCCATCGCCCGAATGTCCGGAAAGCCGAACAAGCCTTGGGGCAGGGACACTACATTGACTTCCTTGGTTTGGGCCCCTTCCGTGTCCGGAAGTTCCTCTTCGAGTCTGAGTTTCACAAGCGTGTTGGGTTAAGGCGGCCCACCCCACCGGGGAACGGGCGTCAAGCGGAGCATTAAATAAAGTTAAGCAAGGAGGTATTCATCATTTGCGCGCCCACCTGAAGAGATGCTTGGTAGGCGGTAGAGGCCCGCATCAGACGCATGATGGCTTCGGAGACGTCCACGTCGAGGTCGCGGGCGACCCTGCGATCAATTTCCATGAAGTAGTCTTCGTCGTGAGACTGAACCGTCTCCAGGCGGACCATTTTGGAGGAAAGCTCGCCCATTTTGTCCACCACCTTCTCTTCCAGGGAAATGAGCTTCTGGTTGGCGGCCTCGATTTCCTCGGTGTAGGCTGAGGGCTTGGCGTTGCGGAGGGCTTCCCGCAGGTCCACAAGGGAGGAAACGATGCTTCCCAGTTCGGAGGTTCCGCCCTTCTTGGCGTCGAGCAGGGAGGAAATCTTGCTCTCGTGCCCGACGTAGAACTCGGCGTTCTTGTCCGAACCGTTGTAGGCGAGGTCGGCGACGTTTCCGTCCGCGTCCCGACGTTCGAGAAAGGTGCCGGAACCCGTGGCGAAGGAATACACGTCCCCCTTAGCTGCTCCCACGGGCACCCCCGAGAGCATTTCACGCGTACCGAAGTCGAAGCCGGAAATCTTCCACGGCCCTGGGTCGGATGCGTCTTGTCTCCAAAGAATCTTAACGTCCATAACCCGTCCGTCGGCCAACTTGATGGAGGCAGTTTCGAAGCCTGGTGGGAGGATTTGCTTGTCGGCGGAACTACCCGTGAAGTATCGACCGGGATCCAGAAGTTGCATACCCGCGACGTGTCCATCCGCGTCTATGATCACGCGGGCTTTAGCGGTGGTACCGCCGCTTCCCGCATCGGGGAAGGTGACGACCGGGGCCTCCTCGTGTTCAACTTGGAACTTTAGGACATGCCCAAGAGGTTTTTCAACGGGAAGCCAAGCGTTATTGGCCACTTTGTCACCGGTAACCTTGTCGTGGACGTACTCGTCGGAAGGCCGAACGACATATTCGGAAGCGGTGTCGGGGTTGAAGGACACATTGTTCCAGTTGCTTTGCAGGGCCTGATAGTACTTTCCGTTGTAGTGGACGATTTGCCCCTTGTCGTAGGTCTTGCCGGCGGACCAGTCCACGCCCTGATTGGTAATGTGGGCGGAAACGAGCTTGAGGGACGTCGATTGGGTTGGGTCGAAGCTCGCGGACTGGGTGGCGTCCAGAGTGAGGTCCTCGTTCGCCACGTAAAACTGTCCGTTCTCAGGGTTGTGGATGAAACCTCCCTTCCTGAGCGACAGGGGTCTGCCCCGCACGAAGGTGCTCTCCCCTCCCTCAACGGGAAGCTTTTCGCCAAGGAGGAGCACGGTGCCGTCCGAGCCCTGCGTGACTTCAACCAGTTCCTTGAGCTGAAGCATGGCGGAGCTGATTCCGGAGCTGGGCACGGCCAAATCCTTCGAGGCGACGTAATACTTCCCCGAAACTTGGTCCTGCAAATAGTCTCCCTTCCGGAGGGTGGCGGGTTTGCCGGCTTCCAACTTCACCGCACCGTCGGGCGGGAAGTCGTGGGTCAAGTACTGCCAAGCCGCAACGTTTTGCCCTTTGCCTATGTTTTGGAGGGCGAGGTAGTAGCGTCCTTCCCGCAGGATGACCTCCCCAGGCTTGTGAGCGTCGTTGGCCTCGTCCGGATTACCCAAGGCGGGAGCCACGTCCCGTTTGAAGGCCCCCTTAAGGAACACGCCGGAAACCACATTGCCGGTCTTTCCGGCGGAGCCCAGGAAATACTCTTGGTTGCGCGGATCGAATGAGACATGGGCGGCCTTACTTTCGGAGCCTTTGGCGTCGAAGTTGGCCACAGAGAGGGTCACGCGCTTGACGAGACGTTCCACTTCCTTCTGCAGTTCGGCGGGAGTCGCGACCTGTCCCTGCTCGATGATGATAGTCCGGGCGCTGGCCTCAGCGTCGCTCTTGAGGTCGTACATCTTGCCGTCTGGAGCCAT
>CAXGVD010000419.1:0-2961 GCA_964012695.1 uncultured Opitutia bacterium | reverse complement strand
CAGGCGGCTGGCGAAGGTCAGCTCGGCGCCGAAGCGGTCGGAATACTTGTTCTTCTTGCCGTCCGACCCGAAGGAACGTCCGTGCCCCGGCTTGAGTGCGGACCACTTTCCTTGGCCGGCGAGCGGCTTGCCGTCCAAGCCCATGTTGCCGTGGAAAATCCGCACGCCCGGGACACCGGACTTCAGCTCCTCGGGCAGTTCGCCGACCTTGCCATAGCCGTCCATGTTCGACTGCCCACCGAGGTAGTACAGGTGATAGTCCTTGGCCGTCGCCACGCTCAAGAGCGCCGCCGACCAACCTAATTTGAAGAGGAAGAATACCGTTCGTTTCATTTTAGCCTGCCTTGGGTGGAGGTTTGAAGTTTGGGGGTCAGTTAACGAAGGGAGAGCCCGAACCGTCAACGCGCAACTGCGTTTCGTCCCCGCTCTTTCCAGAGCAGACACGAAGGTTGACCCTTGCGCCCAGCCCCGCAGCCCCATACCCGTCCTTCCATGAAAACCGCTCTCTGCTTCCTGTTCATCCTGCTTTTCTCCTTCGCCCACTCGTTCGGCGAGGTTTTCCGGGTTTTTTCGCCCTGTAACAAATCGAACACCCTCTGGGTCATCCGAGCCGAACCTAATGGCGACGGATTGAAACTGGAGGTGGAGCGAAAGGTGAAACTCGGCATTCCCGGCCGCGTCATCACCTCGCACCCGAGCAAACCGCTCCTCTACATAACCGCCACGGACGGCCCTCCCGGTGAAGTGCCCGGTGCCGTGATCAGCCTCACAGAGTCAGGCGCCTACGGGAAGCACGACCTCGTTTCCTTCAATGACGGAGCCTGCTTCCTGAGCCTGGACCGCAACAACAAGCACCTGCTCGGAGTAAGCTACGGAAACGGACGGCTCAACGTCTACCCGCTGGACGAGCGAGGCTTCCCCGGCAAGGCCGTCACCACCATCGACGAGGGCAAGCGAGAGGCCCACTGCGTAATCGTCTCGCCCGACAACCGAAACGTCTACGTTCCCTACGTTAAGGGCAACCTTGCCCTCTTTCAGTACGCATACGACGGAAACACGGGCAAGCTCACGCCTCTCGACCCCAAGGACGCCAATCCGCCGCAAGGCACGGGCCCGCGCCATCTCGTCTATCACCCCAAACTCCCCATGGCGTACTTCACCAACGAGCAGGGCATCGGCCTCTCCACCTATCGACGCCAAGCCGACGGCAGGCTCAAAATCGAGCAGGACCTCAGCATCCTGCCCCCCGGCATGTCCAAGCTCGGCCTCAGCGCCTCCGATCTCCTCATCACCCCGGACGGCCGGTTCCTCTTCGCGGGTCTGCGCGGACACCGTCAGGACTTCGACCGAATCGCACGCTATCGTGTACTCGAAAACGGCCACGCCGAACTTCTTGGCCTGACCGCAGCCGACAAGATTCCTTGGGGCCTGACCCTCTCTCCAGACGGACGCCACCTCCTCGTCTCCGCCACTACCGGAGCCACCCTCACCGCCTACCGCATCACCGAAACAGGAGACCTCAAGCGAGCCGCCTCCCTGAAATGGGAGCCCCGCATGTCCGACCTCGTAGCCCGATAGTTAGCACGAACGCCCGCCCGTGCGTCCACTCACAAGCAAAACCCACCTAACGCGAAAGGAGGTGGGCCTTATCGGCACCAGTGATGATGGGATGAATTGGATTCATTAAACTGATCAAGCGGCACACCCTGCCCGTCGAGTTTGCCTTGCATATAGCCAACTTCGGAATCGGCCATGAACTAAGAATGAAGGGTAAATTAGGAAAAACGAATCTTCAATTCTCACAGACCACTAGGCGTAGGGAGTCCAAGCGGAAGCGGGCTTTGGCAAGGACCTCTTCGAGGGAAGCTTGGTGTGTTTGTAAATTTTGGATTTCCGATTGGTCGACCGCCGGATTGAGGCGGGCCAAGTTTTGTAGGCGGGAGATTTCGGATTGGAGTTCTTTATCCACGAAGACGCTGGCTTCTTCTACAATCTCCCGAGTGGTTTCGAACATCCGAGCTTCGGCTGACTCGACCATCTTTTTAATGAGACCTTTGATAGCCGAATTACCCAGTATCTGATCGGCGTCGGGCGATTGATTGACGCTTCCTGAGGATAGGTCGGGAGCGGGTACGACCCGTCCCTTGTGATCCATCCACAATGTAATGGGCGTTATGGGCAGGTAACGGTCGACGTGTAACTTTCGCGGAGCAATACACTCCACCAAGAAGGTAACTTCCAGAAAGATGGCCGGGGCTTCACAGCCTTGATAAAGGGAGAGCGCGGTATTACCTTTTTCACTCCCGAGAAGGGAATCGAGGGCGCTGCGTAGGAGTGGATGATCGGGGGTAAGAAAATGGATGTCGTCCCGATTGAGTGCATCGGTGCGGTCGAAGGTGCCCATCATGCCTTGGGGGTCGAGCCCGGGCAGGCTGTCGACATATCCATACTCGGGCTTGAATAGGTAGCGGCGACCACCAAGGTCCTCGATGCGTATGTCGACGTACTCCATAAGATTGGTGGCGAAGGTTTCGAATGCGGGGTCGGTGTCGGATGCTTGGATCTGCGATCTAAGTTTTTGGCTATGTCCTGGCTTACAGGAGTTGCGGGCAAGAAGCCGAAGGTAGCCGTTCTCCAGTTTCTCCCCAAGATTTACTCTTCTATCTGCAATTTCCGAAATTAGGACAGCTAGGGCTTGCTCATCCAATTCCCGCGTTTTTTTTTCCAGGGCTTCTCTGAAGTGATGGACGAGGATCAAAGCCGTGGGGATAGGTTGCTGAAAGATGCCCAGTCCTTCATCGTAAAAGCGAACCCATACTTCTTCGGCTGAATTTTTGATATAGGGTACATGGATGTGAATGGTCTCAGTTTGGCCGATTCGGTCTAGCCGGCCGATTCGTTGTTCGAGAAGTTCCGGATTGTCCGGGAGGTCCCAAAGAACCAGATGGTGGGCAAACTGAA
>CAXGVD010000418.1:0-2991 GCA_964012695.1 uncultured Opitutia bacterium | reverse complement strand
CCATGGGGCGGAGCCGGGGGACACGTTCTCTTCAGTGACGGTACCATCAAGTGGTACGAAACTGCAGAAGATCAGTTCGTGAACGCCCAAAGCGAGGAAATGACCTCCGACGTCGAGCAAGCCATCCCCGAAGGCTGGCAAGTTATTAAGAGCAACTAAGCTCAACTCGCTCCTCCTTCCACTTCCCCGAAAGAACGCCGTGGGCAAGCAACCTGTCCGCGGCGTTCTTTTTTTCAGACGTAACGGTCGAGCTTCCGTTCGTGTAGAGGGCCGTGAAGAGCCCATACCCCTCGCCAAAGGTGCCTCGGGCACCGCTCTTCACGGAGACGAAGTCCTCCTCCGGCGCCTTCCGCCCAAAAAGAAGAAAACCTCCCGCAAACAACCCGGCCGCAAGCCAAGCAAACCCCGCTACGAGGTATCCAAAATCCTCAAACGCGGTACAGATGAATTCCTCGGCTTCCTCCGCCGCTCCTCCAACGGCAAAAAACAAGTCTTTCCCGAAAACTCCCGCCTCCCGCTCCCCTTCAAGGTCACCGGCGACGAATCGGACGCCCGCCACGGGGACAAGGTCCTAGCCAAGTTCCACCGCTGGGACGGCCCAGCCCCCCTCCCCTCCTGTCGCATCCTCCGGGCTCTGGGCCCTGCCGGCGAACCCATGACCGACCACCTCGGCATCCTCGCCGCCTATGGACTCTCCTCAACCTTCCCCGACAAAGTCCTCCAAGAAGCCGCCCAAACCCCCGACCAAGTTCGCCCCAAAGACCGCAAAGGCCGACGCGATTTCCGCAAAACCTTTACCCTCACAATCGACCCCCTCGACGCCCGCGACTTCGACGACGCCCTCTCACTCCGCACCTTGCCGGAAGGCACCCTCGAAATCGGCGTCCACATCGCCGACGTCTCCGCCTACGTCCCCCCTGACTCCGCCCTAGACAAGGAAGCCCGCCGCCGAGGCAACTCCACATACCTCGTCGGCGAAGTCGTCCCTATGCTCCCGGAAAACCTCTCCAACGGAGTTTGCAGTCTGGTGGAAGGCGAAGAACGCCTCGTCAAGTCCGTCATCTTTCGCTTCGGCAAAGGAGCCAAACTACTCAAAACCGAATTCGCCGAAGGCGTCATCCTCTCCGACAAACGGCTCACCTACGAACAAGCCGGCCTTCTACTCGACGAAAAGAGGGACCTCGCCACCATCCGGGCCGCCAAGCCTCCCGAAAGCCGCTACTCCGGCAACCCAGGCAAAGCCCTCGCCGACCTTCCGGACTCCGTCCTCCGTCAACTCCGTGTCACCATCCGCTCCCTCTGGAAAATCGCCTCTGCCCTTCGCAAGCGCCGCATCAAGGACGGTTCCCTCAACCTTGACAGCCCGGAAGTCAAAATCCTAGTGGACGCCAAAGGGCGCCCCGAACGCATTCTCCAAGCGCAAAGTGACGATAGCCACCATCTCATCGAGGAATTCATGCTCCTAGCAAACGAATCCACGGCCAAGGAATTCCGCAAACGTAAGCTCCACGCCATCCACCGGGTGCACCCCGAACCCGACCCCCAAAACCTCGACGAACTCCGCCACTTTGTTTCCCTCTTCGGCATCTCCTGTGGAGACCTCAACCACCGCCGGGAAACCAACAAGCTCCTCGACGCCATCCGCCGACACCCCCTCGCCCAAGTCCTCCGCATCAAGTTCCTCCGTTCCCTCAAACAAGCCTGCTACCGAGCTTCCCCGGACGGCCACTACGGCCTCGCCAAAAAAGACTACCTCCACTTCACCTCGCCCATACGCCGCTACGCGGACCTCGTCGTCCACCGCATTCTCGCACGCCTACTTCACAAGGAACGCCGCCCAGCCCCCCACCTCGACAAGCTGGAAGCCACCGCCAAGCACCTCTCCGTCACTGAACGAAACAGCGTAGACGCCGAACGAGAGTCCGTGAAAACCAAACTCGTCGCCTACTACGACCAAGACCTGCAGGCTAACTCCCCCCGCACGCACGAAGCCGTCATCACCGAAATCGCTCGAAAAGGCTTCTTCATCGAACTCCCCGACACACTCGCCCGAGGCTTCGTTCCCCTCCGCTCACTCCCGCGGGACGAAGGCTGGCGCGTGAACGCGAACCAAACCGCCGTCACCCCCCGCCACTCCCGCGAACCCCTCCGCCTCGGACAAACCGTATTCGTCTTGATAGACCGCATCAACCACGCCGAAAAACTTCTCGACTTCCGCCTCGCCTGACATTCACTTCCAGCCCTCCTACCTCTTCTCGGCATGCACCACGACTACCAAGTACGCCTCGCCAAGCTCTGGAACGACGCCGTAGCCCGCTACCAAGCCGGCCACACCTCACCAGAAGGTTTCCTGCCTGAGGAAGACATCGCACTGCTCGCCTCCATCGGGATGAACCTAATGGACGCCTTCGACTTCGCCGAAGACCATGTCCGCGAAGGAGCCCCCGACCTCCACACCTTCCTCCTCATACACGACCACCGGCGCGACTACTTCCTCCGAGTCCAGAACGGCACCCCCTCACCCAACCGACTCGACTCCTCCACCCTCCCCGCCAAAACCGACGAAATCGAAGGGATCCGTTGGCTCCCCCGCATCATACCCAAAGCCCGGGCCAAACTCCGAGGCGAACTCCCTCCCGACACCATGTACTGCTGCGGAGGAGATCGTAACTTTTTTCTTACCAATGATTTACACCCTTCCGAATTCCTCCAGGTCGTGCGCGAAGCCGGCGACGACGATCAAGCCATCATAGACTTCGTCCTCCAACGCTCCTCCCTCACCGACTCCTGAAACGAGCCCGCTCATGAAGTACGAAAAGTATCACGCCCTCGGAAACGACTACCTCGTCCTCGACCCCGCCGAAAGATCCAAAGAGCTGCCTGCCGACGAAATCGTTCGCATCTGCCACCGCAACTTTGGCCTCGGCTCCGACGGCATCCTCCACGGCCCCTTTCCCACCGAGGAAGCGGACTTCGCCCTGCGCATTCTCA
>CAXGVD010000417.1:0-3004 GCA_964012695.1 uncultured Opitutia bacterium | reverse complement strand
CTTGGCCCGCCGATTGGCCGACGCAGGAATGGAATTGCGGGGCGTGACGGGCCGGGCCGAGACGGCAAACGCCTTCGCGGACGCATGGAGCGAAGTGACGGGAGCGACTCTCGGCAGAGTTCGTTCCCTAAAGATTTACGAGTGGGCCGATGCGGAGGCGCCCGCCCGCAAACCGAAGATCCGTGGGGAAGCCCGGCGGGCAGAGGAAGCGGACGCGGAAATTGTCCGCAAATGGTCCATAGGCTTTGCGGCGGAATCGGTTTCCCCGATGGACCCGTCCGCCTTGGCCGACTGGGCCGAGACAATTCGGCAACGAGGCAACCTTTACCTGTGGGTGAACGACGAGCCAGCATGCATGGCGTGCTTCGGGCGAAAGACACCGAACGGGTTGGTCGTCAACTTGGTCTATACCCCGGGCAAACGACGCGGAAACGGTTACGCCGGCGCCTTGCTTGGGGAGTTGCTGGGCGAGGCGAAGCGTCGCGGAGTCACGCAATGCTGCCTCTTCAGCGAATACCAAGGGGACCGAAACCTGTACGAACGGCTTGGGTTTCGTAAAGCGGGCGAATTCCGCGAGCGGGCTTTTGTTCTTTAGCCAACGTTTCTCGCCACGAAAAACCCTAAGAAATGGGTGCTAGCCCGGCAACTTTCCTAGTGTGCGGCAGTAGCTAAGGAAGGCTTCGGCTTGTTCGCGGAGGCGGGTGGCGTACTCGGAGGCGGGGAGACCGCCTTCGGCTTTGATCACGGAGCCTACTGCTGGAATGAAGACGCGGCGGGGAAAGTTTAGGGCGTTGCGGTAGCCGAACACTTGCTGGAGGTGCTCCACGGGTCGGAGGCCGGCGAATTGGCCGGCGGCAATGCCGACAAAGCTGACGGGGCGGTCCTCGAAGCTTTCGGGATAAGGAAGCATGTCGACGAAGAGCTTGAGGGCGCCGGGCATGCTGCCGTTGTACTCGGGCACGACCATGACGAGGCCAGAAGAGGCAAGGATGCGCTCGATGAACTCCTGTACTTTAGGCGGCTTCTCGAAGTAAGCGTTCGGAGCGAGGGTTTCGAGCGGCAGGTCCACGAGGTCGATGACACCGGCCTCCACGCCAAGACCACCGTAGGTTTCGGCTAGAAAGGTGGCTACCTTGGAGGACACGCTGTCCGCCCGATTGGTGCCTGCGATGATGGTAATCATTGGGTTGAAACGGCTTGTATTTTGGCAAGGAGATCGGAGTGTTCTTGGGCGGAGGGAACATCGGGATATTCTTGGACGAGGGAGTGGGGGGGGCGGAAGAAGATGCAGTGGTCGGCGGTCTTCAGCATACCGAGGTCGTTGTAGCTGTCTCCGGCGGCGATGACCTCGAGGTTCAGTTTCTGGAGGTATTGAACGGTCTTGCGCTTGTGGTCGTGGATGCGGAGGCAGTAGTCGGTGATGCGGTCTTCGGCGTCCACTTCCAGTTCGTGGCAGAAGAGCGTGGGGCGGCGGAGTTGGTGCATGAGGGGGTCGGCGAACTCGGCGAAAGTGTCGGAGAGTATGATAACCTCGTGTTGGGAGCGGAGGCTGTCAAGAAAGTCGAGGGCGCCGGGCAGGGGTTCCAGAGTAGCGATGACTTCCCGGATTTGGGAGAGGGTGAAGCCGTGCTCGGCGAGGATGTCGAGCCTGTAGCGCATGAGGACGTCGTAGTCGGGCTCGTCGCGGGTGGTTCGCTTGAGGGCCTCCACCCCCGTCTTTTCAGCGAAGGCTATCCAGATTTCGGGAACGAGGACGCCTTCGAGGTCGAGGCAGACGATTTGCATGGGTGGATATGGGAAAGACGGATTGCGTGGGGAAAGGCGAAGGTGCGGTTTTTAGAGTACGAAGCACGAGGAGGGGGACGAGAAAAGGCGACACGGAGTAGTTGCTTCTTACTTTTAAGGGAGCTTAGAGACGCCCATGAGATAACGGTCGCACTCGCGGGCGGCAGCACGTCCTTCATTAATGGCCCAGACGACGAGGGACTGGCCACGACGCACGTCGCCGGCGGCGAATACGCCTTCGACACTGGTGGCAAAATTCCCGAACTCGGCCTGCACATTGGAGCGGGCGTCGCGTTCGAGGTTCAGTTCTTCAGCGATGGCGTCCTCGGGGCCAAGGAAGCCCATGGCGAGGAGGGCGAGCTGAGCGGGAATTTTCCGCTCGGTTCCAGGCACTTCCTGCGGGGAGAAGCGTCCCTCCTGCTCCTTCCACTCTATGTCGTGGACGAGGAGGCCAGTGAGGTTGCCGTTGCCGTCATCGAGGAACTTCTTGGTGCTCACGAGGTATTGACGTGGGTCGGTGCCGTAGAGTTCCTTAGCTTCCTCCTGCCCGTAGTCGAGCCAATAGGTCTTGGGCCACTCGGGCCAAGGGTTGCTTGCGGCCCGTTCCTCGGGAGGCCTAGGCATAATTTCGAGCTGGGTGATGGTCTTGCAACTGTGGCGCAGGGAGGTGCCTACGCAGTCAGTTCCCGTGTCACCACCGCCGATGACGACGACATCCTTGCCCTTGGCGGCGAGGTCGAAGGAGTTGACATCCTTGGCTTCGAGCAGGCCTTGGGTGTTACGGGTTAGCAGCTCCATGGCGAAGTGGACGCCCTTGAGGTCGCGGCCTTCTACAGGGAGGTCGCGGGGCTTGGTGGCACCGCAGCAGAGGATAACGGCGTCGAAATCCTCCACGACCTGTTTGGCGGAATGGGTTTTGCCGACTTCCACGCCGGTCTCAAAGGTGACGCCCTCGGCGGCCATGAGGTCCACTCGACGCTGAACAACTTCCTTGTCCAGCTTCATGTTGGGAATGCCGTACATGAGGAGGCCGCCGATGCGGTCGGCCCGTTCGTAAACGGTGACGGCGTGGCCGACCTTGTTGAGCTGGTCGGCGGCGGCGAGGCCGGCGGGGCCGGAACCGATTACGGCGACCTTTTTGCCCGTGCGTTCCTCGGGCGGTTGGGGAGAGATCCAGCCTTCCTCGAAGCCCTTGTCGATGATGGCGCACTCGATGCTT
>CAXGVD010000416.1:0-3019 GCA_964012695.1 uncultured Opitutia bacterium | reverse complement strand
GGTGTGCATGAAGTTGTTGCCTTGCTGGTGGGCCCCCTTGGTGGAGGTGAGGCCGCGGACGACGGCGATTTTGTCCGCGTGGTTGGCGAGCAGGGGAAGGTTCTCGGCAAGTTGCACACCGTCGGCGTTGGTCTTGATGGCTTGGGTGGGGCCGCCAGTTTCGGCCCCGGGTTTGGGGTCGAAGGTGTCGATATGGGTCATTCCTCCGGACATGTAGAGGTAAATGACGTTGCGAGCCTTGGGTGCGTGGTTGAGGGGGCGGTTGAGCCCGAGGCCGGCGGCTTCGGCGCGTTGCGGCAAGGCCCAGGGCAGGATGCTGACGCCGAGAAAGGCCTTGGCGGCTTGGGTGACGAATCGACGGCGGGTTAGGTCGTCGGCTTGGCGAAGGATGCTGTTCATGGTTATCCCTTGTTTGGAAAGTTCAGGTTTTTGCCAAAGGGTCGGGGCGTCTCCTATTGGACAAAGGAGAACTGGCGAGTGTTGAGAAGGGCCCAGGCGATCCCTTGGTAGGCTTTGGCGACTGGGCCGTAGGTTTGTTGGGTTTGGCGTTTCTTTTCGAGATACCGGAGGTATTTCTTGCGTTTTTCGCCCTTGAGGTGTTCGGGAACCTTGGGCTGCGGGGCAGCTTGGGCGAGGGCTTCCTTGAGTTCGACAAGGCAGGTTTCGCTTTCCTCAGCTGTGGGTTCGCGGTTGAGGATGGAGAGGAAGAGTACGCGTACCTTGTCCTTGGGCGTTTGGGCCCGGAAGACGTTTTCTGAGAGAGGCGAGTTCTGCCTATACACTTCACGATAGATGACTCCGTTGAGGAGGGTGAGGGCCTGCGGTACGGAGGCTTCCCTGCTGGCGTTCTCGATGACCTCCCGGTCGGACTGGCCGAACTCGCGGAGGAAGTGGCCCGGAGGGGCGGGCGTGGGCAACTCGGAAGCCCGCATGAGCTGAGAGCTGAAGCCGGCCCAGCGAGGGTCGCGTTTGGCGGAGGCGCCGTTGCCCCGGCCGTAGCCATAGAGGCTGCGCACATCGAAGTCGTCGCCCATTACGAGCTTGGCGAAGGAAGTGCGTTGCTCGTTGCGGACCTGTCCGTACTCGCGCCGAAGGCGCGCCATGGCTTCTCGATCGTCGTTCTCGGCGGCTTCGGCCATTTGCTTTTGGATGCGCTCCATCTTGGCGGCGATGGCCTTGCTGGCCTTGGCGCCTTTCTTGGCGAGTCCGGTGAGCTTTTTGGCGTCGAGCTTTTCCATCTTCTCTTCGTAAACGGCGAGTTGCTCCATGCGGTAGTCGATGCGGGCCCGGTCGAGGAGGCGCTCATCGGGATAGGGCAGGGCGAGCGTGACAAAGGAGTCCCAGAGCTGTTCGGCGCTCATGCGGGCGAGGGTGGGTCCGGGGAAGTGGTAGGGCTTGTCCACGGTGATTTCTTCGGCGGAGGCTTCCCGGCTGAAGGCCTTCACGTTGTAGAGGACGCGGGCGAATTGCTTGAGGTCGTAGTCGAGCCGGACCATCAGTGCTTCGAGGTGTTCGAGCAGTTCGGGGTTGGAGGGAACGGTGTCGTCCCTGAGATCGTCCACGGGCTCGAAGACGCCGACTCCGAAGACGCGCTTCCACATCCTGTTGGCGATGACCTTGGTGAAGCGCGGGTTGTCGGAGGCGGTCATCCATTGGGCGTAGGCGTCCACTGCGTCCTCGCCCTCTGCGGGGGCGATGGCTTGGCCAAATATGGGGGCGGCGGCGATGACATCCTTGGGCTTGGCGTCCTCGTACTGGTAGTCATGGGGGAGCTGGAGCTTGCGCTCGGTGCGATCGGCTCCGTACTGGAGGGGTCGCATCATTTCACCGGTGGCCCGGCGGAGTTGCTGGAACTCGCGGCTTCGGGTGAGCTTGGCCCGTTCCTCGCGGGAGAGGCCGCGGGTCTTGGCGTAGAAGGCTTGCTGGAGCTCCCGTTGCTTGGGGTTGTTCACCCGGTCGCGCACGCCGTAGGTGTAGGCGGCCATTTTGTAGTACTCCATTTGAGTCCACTTGTCGAAGGGGTGGTTGTGGCACTGGGCGCAGACCATTTGGGTGCCGAGAAAGACTTGGGTTGTGTTGGACATGTTGTCCAGCGGCATGCCGGCGTCACGCAGATAGTAGCCGACGGCGCCGTCTTCCCACGGGTATCCCTCGGCGGTGATGAGGCGGCGGGCCACTTCGTCGAATGGTAGGTTTTGGCGCACGGCGTCCTTGACCCAGTGGACGTAGGCTTCGCCCGCCCCGACTTGGTTGCCGCCGCGCTGGCGGGTCTGGAGGCGGAGGAGGTCGGCCCACCAGTTGAAGGTGGCGCTGTCGTGGGCGGGGGAGTCGAGGAGGTGATCGACGAGGGCGGGAAGCTTGGCGGAGTCGTCGTTTTCCAAGTAGGCGAGGGTTTCCTCATAGGAGGGAATGCGGCCCGCGATGGCGAGGTAGGCTCGGCGGACGAGGGTGGCGTCGTCCGCTACGGGAAGGGGCGTCACCTCGTGCTTGGCGTAGGCCTTTTGCAGGATGGCGTCGATGGCCTTGGCGTCCTTCAGGACGGCCTTGAGGGGCCGGACTTCCTTGACCTCCTTGCTTACGGGTCCGTCGGGGGCGGTGAAGGCATTGCCGAAGGCGGTGGAGACGGCGAGGAGGCCAGCCGCCGAGAGAACGAGCGGGCTAAAGGTGTTCGTCTTCATAATGCTTGAGGGTGGGTTGGCTTGGAAATTGCGAGTATCATTGAATCATGCCGCGCTCACGCGTGCGCGACAAATCGAATCTGCGCGTTTTTGGAGAACTTTTTTTCGGAGGGTAGAAGGGCGACCGGAGTTCTCAGAAGCCGTAGTCGAAGGAGAGGATGAAATTGCGTCCGGGGCCGTTGAGACCAGAGCCGTGAACACGGTAATCGATGTCGCCGAGGTTCTCGACGGCGAGGGCGACGGAGGCGTTTTTCCCGAGGGGGCGGCCCGCCTGAAGGCTGATGAGTATGTGGGCGGGCGTGCCGTCGGCGGGGATGCGGGATGCGTCGCGGGTGTCCTTG
>CAXGVD010000415.1:0-3038 GCA_964012695.1 uncultured Opitutia bacterium | reverse complement strand
CAGCTTGGCGATGTCAGCCTTTTCCTTTGCTAGGCGTTCTGCGCTAGGTCGGTGTACATGCACGAGGTAGTGTGCGCGGAGGTTTTTCTTTTGCTTGTCGGTTCGCTTTTCGTCGGAAGCGCGGAGGGCGGCGGCCACCTCGGCGGGAAGGTTTTTGGCGTTCTTGCTTTGAGTCGTCCAAGCCTTGAAGGAGAAGGCGGGGTCCTTCGAGGGGTCCACCACGGTGACAATACCCGCTTTGTCCCAATGGACTTTCCCGTCGAACTGGGTGAAGGCCCAGCCGTTGAGACGGGAGCCCGGCTTGAGTCCGACTTGTTCCGGGTCTACTTCCAGCTTAACCCACTTGCCGGTTTCGGGAAGCGGCCCCATCTTGCGGCGTGAGACGGTGCCTTCTCGTCCCCAGGAAATTTTCGACTCTCCCCAGTAAGCACGTTGCTCCCAGTCGCCGTCGTTGAATTGGAGCATGATTTGCTTGGGCGGATTGAGTGTGTCGAGGTATACGTGGGCGAAGAGCTTAGAGCCTTTTTTGAGGTCGAGGGTGGGGGAGGCACCGTCGAAGAAGTGCTGGCTTAGCCCTTTGGCTTCGCGGAAACTGGCCTTTTGGCCGCTAAAGACGGGTTCGGGCTTACTTACGAACTTCCAGGGTGTGTTGCCTTGGGCCCGACCCTTGGGCGGTACGGCGTCCTCAATCCAGACTTGTTCGAGAGGTTCTGCGTTCTCGGCGGGTTCGGGTTCCTCGTAGGCAAGGGCGGAGGCTTTTTCCAGCAAGGCTTTTTCGAGGGCTTCACGTTGGTTCTTGAGGGCGAGGGCTTCCTCGTCACCTTTGGTCCCGTCGGTCAGCCACTCGTTGGAGACGGTGGCGGGGAGCTTGTAGTTGGCCGAGCGCCGCCCGAGGACCTTTTCCTTTACGTCGGCGAAGAAGGCGGCGAGCGAATAAAAGTCCTTCATGGTGAAGGGGTCGTATTTGTGGTCGTGGCATTGGGCGCAACCCGTGGTGGCGGCCAGCCACACGCTGCCAAAATTGCGTACCCGGTCCGCTTGGTAAATGGTTACGTATTCGTCCGCTTGAGCTCCCCCTTCCTCGGTGGTCTGGAGCAGGCGGTTGTAGCCGGAGGCCACCTTTTGCATGGGGGTGGGGGAGGGGAGTAGGTCGCCGGCGAGGTTTTCGATTACGAATTGGTCGTATGGCAGGTTGCGGTTGAAGGCGCCGATGACGTAGTCGCGGTAGGCTGATACCTCCATGAAGACATCGCTGTGGTAGCCGATGGTATCCGCAAAGCGTACGAGATCAAGCCACGGCACCGCCATGCGTTCCCCGAAACGGGGGTCGGCAAGGAGCTTGTCTACCAGTTTTTCGTAGGCGTCGACGGAGGGGTCGTTGAGGAAGGCGTCTGCATCATCGGGCGTGGGAGGGAGACCGAGGAGGTCGAAGAAAAGGCGGCGGAGAAGAGTGACCTTGTCGGCGGGCGGGGAAGGCCTGAAACCGGCTTTGCGGATGGCGGGGAGGAGGAGACGGTCCACTTCGTTGTGGAGGAATTCGTTTCCTTTTTCCGTTTGCGGGACCTCCGCCTTGGCGATTGGACGGTAGGACCAGTGGGTCTCGTACTCGCCGCCTTGGGCCACCCACTGCTTGAGGATTTCGATTTGCTCGGGTGTAAGCGTCTTGCCGCTTTTTTCAGGGGGCATGAGGTCGCCCTCGTCCTCGGTCAAGATGCGGGCTATCAGTTCGCTATCCTCTGGCTTGCCGGGGACTACCGCTTGGTAGCCTCCGAGGTCGGCGGCGGCCCCTTCCTCTATGTCCAGTCTGAGTTTCGCCTTGCGGGTTTTCTTGTCGGGGCCGTGACAATGAAAGCAAGCCTCGGACAAAATGGGCCGAACATCCCGTGTGAAGTCCACCTTGGCGGAGAGCGTGAAGGGGAGAAGAATGGCGAAAGTGATGATTGAACGTGGGAACATTGTGGTGAATCGAGTGTTCACTTAATACTTACTATATGGGAACGCGGACGAAAGCGAAAACTCGGGTGCTGGAGAGTTTTGATCGCGGCGGGAAGGGTGCTTCGGTTATGGGGTGGCGTAGTCTTGGAGGTGTTCTTCCAGGGGGGTGAATGGTCGTGGTGGGGCGTTTTGGTTTGTGAGGCCGTAGAAGAGGAGGGCGACGACTCGTTCGTCGGGTGGCGGGTGGGGGATGCCGACGACTTGGCGGAACCGGGGGTGTTCCCAGACAGGGCCGGTACTCCATTTGGAGGCGATGCCTTTGTTGTGAAGCAGGAGGCTGAGGTTTTGGCAAATGCAGGCGCAAGTGGCGTAGTCTTCCTCGATGACGGCGGGTTTGTTGGCGACGAGTTCGGAGGCGTGGTCGGTGTAACAGGTGAGGACTAGGAGACCGGGGGAACTTCCCCATTCCTTGGTTTTTTTGGCGGCCCGTTCACGGAGGAGTTCGTCGGGGTTTTCTCCTGCGACGGTTTCGCCGAAGAGGCGGCCCACTTCCTTGATTCGCTCTCGGTCTAGGAGGTAAAAGCGAGCGGGTTCGGTGCGGTGATGGTTGGGTGCTTGCCTGGCGACGTCTATGGCTTGGCGGACGGCCGCGTGGTCGGGTTCTCGTTCGTCGAACCAAGAGGGTTTGGAGGTTCGGCGTTCTATGATGAGGCGTTCTAGTTCTTCTTGCGGAAGGCTCACGTGGTGGCGGGAGGGGGTTTCAGGCTTGTTGTAAGATGAGGGAGACATTGGCTCCGCCGAAGCCGCTGCTGTTGGAGATAATGCGTTCGACTTGTTCGTTCGTACTGGAGCGGAGGAGGCGGAGGTGACCGAGCTCGGGGTCGGGTTCCTCGATGTTGGCGGAACCAGGGAGGAACCCGTCCTTGAGAGCGAGACAGCAGAAGGAGGCTTCCATTATGCTTGAAAGAGAGAGGCCGTGTCCAGTGAGGGCCTTGGTGCTTGATAGGCGGAGGCGTTGGGGCTCCGGGAAGACGGCCCTGATGGCTTTTAGCTCGGATGCGTCTCCGATTGGGGTGGACGGGGCGTGGGCGTTGGCATAGTCG
>CAXGVD010000414.1:0-3058 GCA_964012695.1 uncultured Opitutia bacterium | reverse complement strand
AGTAGGGAGCCGAGCCGTCTTGGCCGTAGGTGCGGATACGGAGTTTGAAGCGGTTGCGGGCCTTGCGTTCCTTGGCGTAATGGAGGGAGGCGTTGACGCTGTCCAACTGGAGGGTGGTGACAAGGTATTCCGGCACGTCGCCCGAGGCGTGGGCGTCGTCCCGCACGAAGGGACGGAGGAAGCGGCGTATTTCCGGAACCTGTTGGGGGGCCACCACGTACTTGTTCTCGTAGCGGTCAATTTGCAGGTCCTCGCCGGTCGAAGCGGGACGAAGCGGCGGCCTCCGAGTAGTGGCGAGGGCTGACATGTTGCGGAATCGTTGCCGGGCGCGGTAGCGTTTGCGTGGTTGCAATAACGCGGGAGCGTCGCCAACATGGGCGTTTGAAAACTAGGCAGGTATAAGAAAACGCCGCGTTTTCTCAAGCATCGTTTCATCTCGCCGACGGGAGGGCTAAATGAAGTTTTTTCGCGCAAGCGCGCGGCAAATTTCTCAAGATTGTTTTCTTCGAGGCGGTCAACCACTTAACCACAGTACCTTTGAACAACGTCGTCAGGCTTGTGCTCCGGCTAGGCCGGGCCGCCGGAATTATTTGCCTGTGGCTGTTGGGGGCGGGTTCGGCGGCGGGCGAGGCGATGCTCCAGTACTTCAACACGAGCTGGGAGGAAATCACGCGCCGAATGCCAGAGGTGGCGGAGGCGGGCTATTCCTCCCTCTGGTTGCCGCCACCTACCAAGGGAAGCGGGGGGCTCTCCGTGGGCTACGACCTATGGGACCCCTTCGACCTAGGAAGCAAGGACCAGCGCGGCACCTTCAGCACGCGCTACGGCACGGAGACGGAATTGCTCCGCCTGGTGGAGACGGCCCACAGGTTCGGCATCCGAGTGTACTTCGACAACATCATGAACCACCGGGCCTTCGACGTCCCGGGCTACAACGAAAACGCCCCGTACGACATCTATCCGGGCATGAGGCCAGAGGATTTTCACCTCCGCAAGACCGCCGACGGCCGCTACCGCAAATGGGACAACGTCCGGGAGTGGTGGAGCGAGTGGCAGGTGCAGAACCTCGGGCTGGCAGACCTCATCGATATCGCCAACGAGCCCGGAACCACCAACCGGAACTTCGGCGGTTGGGAGGGTGCCACCGCCGCCAAAATTAAGTACCTCCGCCAGCCGAACCACCCAGAGTACTACTGCTATGACGCCACGGGCAAGTACGTCGGCTTCGGCAAGGGCAACGGCCTCACCGTCGAGTACCTGAAGGCGAACGAGGCCTTCTACTCCGAGTACGTGGAGGACTACCTCCACCGGGCCGCCCGCTGGCTTCTGGACCGCACCAAGGCGGACGGCTTCCGGCTGGACGCGGTTAAACACGTCCCCGCCGCCTTCTTCGGGGCCACCTACGGAGCGGACCGGGACCGCAGTTCATACGGCTATCTCGGCCAAGCCCAGGAACAGTTCAACCTATCGCGGGGCTTCTCCGACTGGGACAACCACCGCGACACCGTCTTCGACACCGAGCGTCCCCGGGACGACGCCATGATGTTCGGCGAGCACCTCGGGGCCCCGCCCGCCACGGGAGACTATGTCAACGCGGGGATGCGCCTGCTGGACAACGACCTCCGCCACTTCCTCAACGGCCAGCTGGGCAACCCGTGGGGAAGCTTGCGGGGGCTGGACGCCTCGGGAAGTCGCGGCTTCGACCCCGCCGTCTCCGTAATGCACGCCCAGAGTCACGACAGCGAATACGCCGCCCGCCGGGAGCTGCAACACGCTCTTTACCTGACCCGGGGAGGCATCGGCATCATCTACTCGGACGGCAACCACAAGGCGGGGCTGCTCAAGGGAAGCGGCGGCGCCTTCCCGAGGCACGCCAACACCAACTTCCTAGGCCAGTGGGCGGACAACCGTATCCCCAACCTGCTCTATGTCCACGAGCACTTCGCCCGGGGCTACCAACGAGGACGCTGGAGCGACGACGACGTGGTGGTTTACGAACGCGTGGACAAGCGGGAGAACCCGGGCATGTCCGACGCAGCCGGCACCGTCGGTCTCATCATGCTCAACGACAACTACGTCTCCGGCCAGGCCCGCTCCTTCACCACGAGCTTTCCCGCCGTCGGCGGCACGGACAACGACGCCTACCTCTTCAACTACTCATCCTACGGCGGCGGCTTCTACAAGTACGCCAGCCAACTCAACCAAGTGGTGATTCCGGCGGGCGGTTACTTCATTTTTTCCTGGCGCAGTCCCGAGTCCTCCGACCTCTGGGAACGCTCGGGCGGGCACCCGCTCGTCATCCTCCAGGACGGCAACGAAACGGGCTACGTCACCACCGTCCGGACCGACGGCTCCGACGGCGACCCCGGCTTCAACCCCTACGGCCTGCCCGACGCCGACCGCACCGACTTCTCCTACCGGGCAAGCGTGCCGCGCGTCACCTCGGGCAAGAACCTGAAGTTCGTGGTTCGGGCGGACGGCTCGACCGAGAACGTCATGCTCAAGCTGGACGGCGGCATGGACCTGAACGACAACGGACGCCGAGACAATCCCCCCGCCCTCTCCACCGACGTGTTCCTCGGCTACGAGCAAATGAGCTTCGTCGGGAGGCAGGGTCCGGAAAAGTTCGCCGCCCGGGACGTGGCCCGCAACACAATCGGCTCCCTCGGGGCGGAAACCTATTGGTGGAACGCGACTGCGGGAACCTTCTCGGCAGTCAACGGAAGCGGAGACGGAGCCCAAGCCTATCCCGACGACACCGCCGAGTGGGTGTTCCACGACCCCGAGCAAAAGAACGACCAAGGGGCCGACCAGTTCGGCCGTTCGGGGAACGTCGCCACGATCTGGGCCAAGGTCGGCTACGCCCAAGACGTCAACCAACTGCGCCTCTACTACGTCACGGACGCGAGCAACCCCGAGGGAGCGGGCGGGGGCGGTCTTGGCACCACAAAGGTCGTTCACTTCGCCTTTTCCCACCTCGACGCCGCCGACGGCAAGTCCGACTGGTGGAAAGCCGCCCTGCCCCTCCCCGCCTCCGGAGTCCTGAAGTACAAAATTG
>CAXGVD010000413.1:0-3120 GCA_964012695.1 uncultured Opitutia bacterium | reverse complement strand
AGGAAATACGACTAATAAGAACTCCCCCGTACAGGTCGTCGCATCCGGCGTCACCCAAATCGCCGCCGGTGCCCACCACAGCCTCTTCCTGAAATCCGACGGCAGTCTGTGGGCCATGGGCAGAAACAACTACGGCCAGTTCGGCGACGGGACCACCACGAATAAGAATTCCCCCGTGCAGGTCGTCTCATCCGGCGTCAACCAAGTCGCGGGTGGGTATTCCCATAGCCTTTTCCTGAAGTCGGACGGCAGCCTCTGGGGCATGGGACGTAACGACCTAGGCGAGCTGGGCGACGACACGCAGACGAACCGTAATTCTCCCGTGAAAACCACCGACCTCATCTCCACCATCGAGCAACCCTACGTCGCCGAGACCGCCGCCGACGTCACCGACCCCTGAGGCAGCCTTCTTTCTTTCCTGTCATTGCGAGGAGGGCTTCTTTCTCTCCTGTCAATGCGTGAAGCTTCTCAACTGGGTTGCGTTGGATTGGGATTCGGGACATGGTCTTGTGCTTTGTCCAACCCGTTTCCAATATATTGTGAAGACCTACCTTTTGCCTGCGCTTGCCCTGGTCCTCCCCTTGCTTGGGGTTGAGGCCAAGGACGTAAAACCTAACGTCGTCCTGTTCATGGCCGACGACATGGGCATTGGGGATACCTCCGCCTACCTTGGGGTGAAGCTTACGCCGGTCACCAAGCCGATAGAAAAGACCCTGCGCACGCCCAACTTGGACAAGTTCGCCTCCATGGGGATGATCTTCACGGATGCCCACGCCCCCGCCTCCATGTGCAGCTCCACTCGCTACTCGCTGCTCACGGGCAGGCTCTCCCATCGCTCCTACCTGAAGAAGCAGGGCTGGTTACCGCATGGTCCCAACCGTCCCATGATTCACAGCGCCCTGACCACCCTGCCGGAGATGCTGCAAAGGAACGGTTACGTCACGGCGGCGGTGGGGAAGTACCACGTGGGGATGGATTTCGATGATGGGGACGGGGAGCCGGCGGACGAGTTCGACTACGGTGACGTGGACTTCAGCAAGCCCATCTTGGACGGGCCCACCCACCATGGGTTCGACGAGTTCTTCGGCGTCCCGGGAAACACCGAGGATCCCCTCGATACCGAACCAAGGATTTACCTGCGCAACGACCGATGGACTTTTTCCGATCGCTCGAAGATGAAACGGATCGGGATGAAGCACAGGGAGGGGCGCATCCTGGCCGCCCCGGACTGGGACTTGTCCCAAATTGGCCCGGACTTCCTGCGGGAGGCGCTATCGTTCCTGCAGAAGCGAAGCAAGGCGGACAAGCCGTTCTTCCTCTACTACGTTCCCACCGCCAACCATTACCAGCGGAACCCGACGGGAGACTACGCCGTGCCGGACACCATTGCGGGCGTACGAATCAAGGGCCAAAGCAGGTACGTGGACGGCGCACCGGGAGGCGATCGCGAGGACATGGTGCTGGAAAACGACGCAGCCTTCGGCGCCCTGCTCGAGAAGCTGCGGGAAACCGACGACCCGCGCCGTCCGGGGCACAAGCTGATCGACAACACGATCGTGATCTTCACCAGTGACAACGGGCCGAATGTTGGAGACAACACCGGCACAAGCCAAGAAAGCGGAGGACTGCGGGGCAAGAAGGCGAAGATCTGGGAAGGCGGGCACCGGGTACCCTTCATCCTCTACGGAAAGGGACGTTTCGAGGGAGGGCGAATCAACAGGAACTTATTCTCCCTGACTGATCTCTTCGCCACCTTGGCCCGCCTGGTGGGAGACGAACTGAAGCCATCCGAGGCTCAGGACAGCCTGGACTCCTTGGCGTATTGGCAAGACCCAAAAAAGGCGGACGCACGGGCACGTTACTTTTTCTGCCACCTGGGGCCGCCCTACGGGAACGACGCCATCGCCATGAGGCAAGGGACGAAGAAGATGATCGTGAAGGGAGGGTTGGCCCGACCTTGGGCTTCGCCGGGGAGCAGAGGCGCGGCAAAAACAAGCATCTTCTACGACTTGGCCACCAACCCCTACGAGGAAGGTGACTTTTCCGAGGGAGCGGACGGCGAGCATGCCCGGGCCATGCTGCGGGAATTGTTGAAGGCGCACAACAGAGGCCATGTGCGAGGATTGCAGGGAGAAGCCTCGGGCAACCTCATTCTGGACGACGGGTGGCACAACCTGAGGAACGACGTGAGCGGCGCCGTCGGGTACGAGTTCCGGCTCAGGGAAAAGAAGGTGGTTACGCATCTGGGCATGTGGGACGACCACGACCGCGAGAAGCCCATACGTTCGGCACGCGGCATCCCGACGGAGGCGGAACGAGACCAGCCGAGCCGCCACGGCAAAAATCCGAGGACGATCAACAGTCCGCACCTCCTGGTCCTGAGGGAGCTAGGGGCGGGGCCTGCCGGAACCAAGGAATTGGCCCGGGTGGAAATGACGCCGGGGAAAACGGGTGAGAAGGACGGAGAGTTCCGCTACCTGCCGCTGGACAAACCGGTGACTCTCGAGAAAGGCGCAAGGTATCTGCTCACCATGACCACGGAAGCGGGAGATGGGGACCACTTTCACGATCCCGCGCCCTACGACGGGCTGCCGCCGCTCCTCCATCCATCAGTCCAATTCACTCGAAGCGTATTCTTTCGAGGAGAGGAAGCGGAACGGGCCATCGCCATACCCGCCTTCGAGGACCTGCATCCCGACTATTCCGCCCATCGCCTGCCCGTTGGTCCCACCCTTCGATTTAAATAGAGCTTTGGTTTCCCAAGTCTCCCTTGATCGGGATTTGGTTGAAATTTAATCCCAATCTTCCATAAATTCGGCAACCATGTACCTCGCATCCACGTTAAGCGCTTTCCTGATCATGCTAGCTTTGTCCAACGTCGGTTGGGCATCCATTGAACCCGTCCCCTTTCACAAGGTCGAGATGACGAGCGAATTCTGGCGTCCGCGCCTGATCACCCAGCGCAAGGTGCTGGTGCCGTTCGCCTTCGAGAAGACCGAGCCGGGCGTAGCCCACCTGCAGGCGGCGGCAGACTTTTTGGCGGGGAAGAAGGTGGAAGGTCACCGACCGCACAGGTTCATCGATTCCGACTTGTACAAGGTGATGGAAGGAGCAGCCTAC
>CAXGVD010000412.1:0-3126 GCA_964012695.1 uncultured Opitutia bacterium | reverse complement strand
GCGACGCGGGCCGCGAGGTTGGTGTTGTCGTAGCGTTCGGAGAGGTGGCCTTCGTTGACGGTGCGCAGGTGGTTGAGGAGGGTGCGTTGCTGGGAGCGGGGGATACCGTGGGAGTTCTCGAGGTCGAGAATTGGAGTGCCTTGGGAGCGGAGGACGGTTCCTTGGAAGCTGGCGGGCATGTAGCCGCTTGACCAGTTCTTGGCGCCGCTGATGGGGCCGCCGGTGCGGTCAAGCATGACGACATAGCCGGGGAGGTTTTCGTTCACGCTGCCGAGGCCGTAGTTGACCCAGGAGCCGAGGGATGGGTGGCCGGAGAGTAGGTTGCCGGCGTTCATCATTAGCATGGCGGACCCGTGTATGGGTGACTCGGCGGTCATGGAGTGGACGAAGGCCATGTCGTCCACGCAGGTGCCTAGGTTGGGGAAGAGGTCGGATACTTGCTTGCCGCACTCGCCGTATTGCTTGAATTTCCACTTTGGGCCAACGACTCGGCTTTGGTTGCGCTTGCCGCCCCGGCCAAAGGTCTTGACCTTGATGGTCTTGCCGTCGAGGGGGTAGAGTTCGGGCTTGTAGTCGAAGGTATCGATGTGGCTGGGGCCGCCGTACATGAAGAGGAAGATGACGGACTTGGCTTTGGCTTTGTATTGAGGGTCCTTGGGGGCTAGGGGGTTCACGTATTCGGCCGCCTTGGCGTGGGCTTTGTTTGAGAAGAAGTCGTCTTGGGCGAGCATTCCAGTCAGGCCGAGTGAGGCGAAGCCGCCCGCGACGTCGCGGAGGAATTCGCGACGGTGGACTTGTCCGCAGAAGGTGTTTTGTGGCTTGTTCATGGTGGTGGTCTGGTTAAGTGGTTAACAGCAAAGGAGTTGGATTGTGGCGTAGTCGGATTCAGTCGAGGTAGATGAATTCGTTGAGGTTGAGGGCGAGGAGGGCGAAGCGCTCGAGAGCGATTTCCTTGGAGAGGCCAGCAGATTGACGCATGTCCTCAAGCATGGCTAGTCCGGCGTCGATTTCCTTCTTGGAGGGGCTTCGGGAGGAGGTGATACTTAAGGCGTGGGCGACTTGCTCGGCGGGATCGTCTCCGGCTTCGGCCCGGAGGCGTTGGGCGAAGGTCTTGGCGGAGTCGTTCATGAACTTGCCGTTGAACATGTTGAGGGACTGGGTGGGGACGGTGGTGACGAAGCGGACGGGGCAGGAGGAGTCGGTGTCGGCTTGGTCGTGGTTGATGAGGATGGGCATGTGCATGGAGCGCTTGACTTTCACGTAGACGCTGCGGCGGTTGGATTCCTCGGGGGAGGAACGTCCCCAGCCGGCTCCGGGTCGTGAGGCGGTGGCGAGTACCATTTGAGGGAGGGGCGGGGTAATACTAGGGCCGCCCATCTTGAAGTTGATATTGCCGCGGGCGGCGAGGACGGAGTCACGTACTTCCTCGGCGGTGAGGCGGCGCATGTCGAAGCGCCAGAGCCGATTGTTGAGGGGATCCTTGACGAAGGCTTCGTCGTTGGGGGCGGAGGAGCGCTTGTAGGCGTCGGAGGTCATGAGGAACTTGTGCATGGCCTTGAGGTCCCAGCTCCGGGCCATGAACTCGGTGGCGAGCCAGTCGAGAAGCTTGGGGTGGGTGGGCTTGGTGCTTTGGAAGCCGAAGTCGCTGGTGGAGCGGACGATGCCTCGGCCGAAGTGGTGTTGCCAGACGCGGTTCATCATGACGCGGGCGGTAGTGGGGTTGTCCTTGGAGGCAATCCAGTCGGCGAGAACCCGGCGGCGGCCAGAGCTGCCGGGCGTCTTGTAGTCATTGGGCACGGTGGCGGCGGGGGGACGTAGGACAGTGGGGAAGGCGGGCTCGACGACATCGCCCTCCAGTACGGGATTACCGCGCCGGAGCACCTTGGTTACGCGGTTGCCCGCCTCGGCCACGCTCATGACTTGGTACTTGCTGGCGGCGGGTTTTTGGTTGGCGTGGTTGACGAGGTCGCGGTTGAGGCGGTTGAAGTTGCGGAGGGCGGCGTCTCCCACATAGTCCTTGCCGTACTTGCGCATGAGGAGGGTGAGGTCCGCTCCCGAGTCCGAGGTTCCCAGGCCCAGATCCACGTATTGGCCACCGCTGGTTTGTCGGCATTGAACGGCGATGACGTTCTTGCCTGTTTGCAGGACGTCCGCGGCAGCCTTTGTGACGTCGTGGGTCTCGTAGTTGGAGACATGGCCTCCTTTCTCTAGGATGAGCTTTCCGTTTAGGTAGACCTTCACGTCTTCGTCGTGATGGAGGGTGAGTTGCAGGTTGTTCGGGATGGCGGCCAAGCGAAAGCCCGTCCGCAACCAGATTTCCTTGCCTGACCAAGTGGTCCGGACGATGGAGCCGGGCGTGCCTTTGGTCCCGAAGCCACCCTTGCCCGCGTCCCACTTGGTGTCGTCGTAGGCGATTTCAAACCAATGGTCCTCGGGTTTCTTGAAAGTGTGGTTCCAGACGGTTTCGCCCGCCCTGGCGTCTTTGACCAGGGGAATGGTTTTCACCTTCTGTCCCGGCTTCAGAACTTTGATTCCCGGTCGGCGGAGGGCCAGTTCCTCCAAGAAATCCTTCTCTATGGCTTCGAGCTGTCTGCGGATGTCGTCTTCCCGCTTTTTCCAGTCGGCGATTTGTTTGTCGTAGGCGGTGTTGCCTTGATAGCTTTCGACGGTGCGGAGGTTGGTTCCACCTTTGCCGTGGGGAGAGACATTCGCGAAGAAGGCTAGCATAGAATAGTAGTCCTTCGTGGGTATGGGGTCGATTTTGTGGTCGTGGCAACGGGCGCAAGCGATGGTCATGCCGAGGAAGACTTCGCTAGAAGTGCGGAGGATGTCGTCGAGGTAATCGTAGCGGGCGAGGGCCCGGTCGGCGGGCTCGTCGTCCCAGATGCCGAGGCGGTGGAAACCAGTGGCGGTGATGGATTCGGCGTCGGCGTCGGGCAATTCGTCTCCCGCCAGTTGTTCCTTGATGAAGCGGTCGTAGGGCTTGTTGTCATTGAAGGCCTTGATGACATAGTCGCGGAAGCGCCAGGCTTGGGGTTTCTCGCTGTCGCGCTCGTAACCGTTGGTTTCGGCGTAGCGGACGAGGTCGAGCCAGTGCCGTCCCCACTTTTCACCGTATCGGGGCGA
>CAXGVD010000411.1:0-3178 GCA_964012695.1 uncultured Opitutia bacterium | reverse complement strand
GCCAGTGGGCGATGGCTCCGTGGTCTCCCGAGAGCAAGACCTCAGGCACTTCCCACCCCCTAAATTCGGGGGGACGCGTGTACTGGGGAAAACTCAATCGACCTTGGGCGAAACTGTCTTGTTCCAGGGAACCTTCCTCGCCCAGCGCTCCGGGCACGAAACGAGTCACGGAATCAATCACTACGGCGGCGGCCAAAGCTCCGTTGGTCAAAACGTAGTCCCCCACGCTGATTTCCCGGTCCACGAGGTGGTCGCGAACCCGCTGGTCCACGCCTTCGTAGTGCCCGCTCAGCAAAATCAAGTGCTTCTCGCGGGACAGCTCCTGGCTCAACTCGCGACTTAGCGGTTCACCGTCAGGAGCCATGTACAAAACTTTAGTGTCTGGTCCGCGCAATTCCTCCACGGCGGCGAAAATCGGCTCGGGTTTGAGCACCATACCGGCACCTCCGCCGTAAGGACGCTCGTCCGTCTGCTTGCGGCGTCCTTCCGCCCAGTCCCGGAGGTTGTGAGAACCTGCCTCGATCAAACCCCGCGCACAAGCCCGCCCGAGAATGCTCTCGCTCGTAAAACCGAGCAAGGTCTCGGGGAAGAGCGATAAAACGTCAAATCGCAAGGGCTCGGGCATGATTCGGACCATCGGTTCGAAAGGGGGAAAAACATAGTTTCCAAAAAGGTTTTCGACTCAGCCAGCGGAAACGAGCCTCATTCCTTGGCCTCGTCTTCTTTCTTATCTTCCGAAGAATCTTCTTCTTCGGCAGACGCTTCCTCAACTGCAGGCTCTTGTTCGGCGGACGCTTCCTCGGCGACGGGTTCCTCCGCCACAGATTCCTCCTCGGCGGGAGCGGCCTCTTCTTCCGCAGGAGCTTCTTTAACGGCAGGTTCTTCTTCCGCAACGGCTTCCTCGGCAGCTTCTTCCTTCTCCACAGCCGTTTCTTCGGAAGGAGCTTCGTCGCCAGCGGGTTCTTCCGCAACTGGTTTCTCCTCTGCGGGAGCGGCTTCCTCTTCCGCTGGTTCCGCAGCGGCAGGCTCTTCGGTGGGAGTTTCTTCAACGGCAGGTTTTTCTTCCGCAGCTTCCTCGGCGGGAGCTTCGCTCTCGCCCACGCCCTCGTCCACGGAAGGAGCCTCAGGAGCTTTCTTAGCGAATCGACGCTCCACTTTTTTAGCAGTTTTACGTTCCGTCCGCTCCAACCACTCCTCGGGGTCCAGGCGTCCTTGGCGAATCAAGCTTCGCGCCGTATCAGTCGGTTGAGCCCCGACTCCGAGCCAGTAGTCAATCCGCTCCATCTTCAGCTTCAGTTCCTCGTCTCGAACATGAGCCTGCGGGTGATAGGTGCCCAGCACCTCGATGAACCGACCGTCGCGCGGAGCGGTGGATGTGGCCACCACCACGCGGTAGAAAGGCGAGTGGCGCGAACCGTGTCTTTGTAA
The DNA here is from genome assembly GCA_964012695.1 of uncultured Opitutia bacterium. GTDB lineage: Bacteria > Verrucomicrobiota > Verrucomicrobiia > Opitutales > Seribacteraceae > CAXGVD01. The sequence continues at coordinate 1,750 of CAXGVD010000411.1, read as the reverse complement.
GCGTATCTTGAGCATGGAAAAAGAGGGAGGGTGTTGAGGTGCCTAAAATCAGACGAAAAAACGAAGAAAAAATCGTTTTTAAGCCCTTCTGTCAACGGGAATCGAGTACGAGGCATGACGGGAAGCGAAAGGATTTGCTTTTTTCAAACAAGCGTTTCAAATGAGCGTTTGAATTTTTAATGGTGACGGCAAAAACGGAAGAGGCCAAGAGGACGATCGGCGATCGAAGCACGGACACTAAGGAGCGTCTGCTTGAGGCGGCAGAGCGTTTGTTTGCGATGCGTGGTTATGCAGGATTGACTTTACGGGAGGTGGGCGGAGAAGCCCGGGCGAATGTTGCGGCGGCAAATTATCACTTCGGCTCCAAGGAGGGACTGATAATGGAGGTGTTGCGTCGGCGAGTGGCTCCGGTGAACGCTGAGCGTCTGCGAATGTTGAAGGAGGCCAGGGTACGCGCGTGTGGGGAGCCTTTGCGACCAGATGAAATTTTCGAGGCGTTGCTTTTGCCAATTGGGCGGGCAGCGGTGGGAAACGAAGGGCCCGACTCCACCTTCATGCAGCTGCTGGGCCGAAGCTTCACGGAACCTACGGACTTTCTGGAGAAAGTGCACCGTGACTTGTTTGGAAGACTGGCCGAAACTTTTTTCCGTGAGCTTGCCCGGACTTATCCCGATGCTAACACGGGAGAGCTGTTCTGGAACCTGCATTTCGTGGTGGCCACAATGCTAGGAGCCTTGGCCCAGCACCGGCGGGTAACGGTGCTTTCGGGAGGAGCGTGCGATGAATGCGACGTGGACGGCATGCTCCGGCGATTAATCACCTTCGCAACGGCGGGTTTCTCGGCAGGAATGGCGAAAAAGGAGGAAGGCTAAGAATGAAGCTTTTCCATTTCCTCTCCCCGCTCGTCCTTCTTGCGGTCGGCTGTCTCCCGAAGAAGGAACCTTTTCCTTTTCTCCTGCCTGAACCGCCCGAGAAGTGGACCGCGGTAGCAAACGCGAGTCAAGAGGCCGAGAAGGTCGTTTATTGGGCTGAGGGTCTCGACGCAAACCTTACCTCTCTGCTCCGCGAAGCTGTGGCCAACAACCCGGATTTGGCCGGCGCCGCCCGGCGGGTGGAAATGGCCCGGGAGAGAGCCGTCATGGCGGGCGCCTCTCGTATGCCTCAGGCGGGAGCAGCGCTGTCGGGTTCGCGAAGTAAGCGCAACTTGGTCGGCTTCCTGCCCGACCGCGACCTCTCCTTCACTGCCGAAAACTACGGACTGAACCTGAACGTGAGTTGGGAAATCGACCTGTGGGGCGGTCTACGAGACCGCCGAAACGCGGCAGAAGGCGAGTGGCGGGCGAGCGGCGAGGATTACCGGGCCGCCAAGCTGTCTCTGACAGGGCAGGTGGCCAAGGCGTGGTACTCCGCCGTAGAGGCCTCTCTTCAGGTCAAGCTGGCTGAAGAGACGGAACGGACCCGGGCCCGAAACGCAGCCTACCTCGCGGAACGTTTCGAGCGCGGTCTCGCCGAGACATTGGACCACAACTTGGCCAAGACAAGTCTGGCCTCCGCCCAAGCCAACGTGGCTCGCCGCAAGCGGCAACGCGACCTCGCCGTCCGCACCTTGGAAGTCCTGCTCGGAAGGCACCCTGCGGCAAACTTGAAACTTCCACCCGCCCTCCCCTCGCCCACCGACCTCCCTACACTTCCCACACCCGCCACGACATTGGAGAATCGACCCGACTTGCGAGCCGCCCGACTCCGCCTT
>CAXGVD010000410.1:0-3178 GCA_964012695.1 uncultured Opitutia bacterium | reverse complement strand
GATGAAGCAACGAGTCCGGAGTCCGGCCTCCCCCATTTTTCCGGCTTGAGCCCATTTGAGCATAAGGCAGTAAAGGGCGGCGATGCCTGCGAGGAGGATTAAAATCCACCACTTCATGCGATAAAGGAAGGACCAGAGACCGGAGGAGGATTCCTCGTCGATTCGCATGGGGGCGACCTCCCGCGAGACGGTGTGGTAGAGGGCGAAGCTGGGCACACCCGAAGGTCGTGCGGCCTCGCCCCGATTGGAACTGAAGAGCAGACGGTGCCCCTCCATGGCGAGGGCGGGATCCATCTCGTCCGACGGAGTGTTTACGGGACGGCCAAGGTTTTCCGGCTTCTGGATTTCGCCTTGGAAGATGCGGGCGCGATAAAGGTCGTAACCGCCCTCCCCTTCTTCTCGGTCTGAGGTGAAGTAAAGAAAGTCGCCCCGAGCGGTTAGGCTAAGTTGCCCCTCGTTGGAGGGGCTGTTGAGGGAATACTCGCGCTCGGCGGGCTCGAAGGCGGGAACTTCGGGGACATCCTCGCTCAGCGACGCCGGATTGGCGGCGAAGAGATCGAAGTCCTCCTCGAAGCGAAGCTCGCGCAGGGTTCCCTTCCAGGCGTCCTTTTCCTCGAGGGTCAGCTCGCGGTCGGGACGGTTGGAGGTGAAGAACAGGCGACCGGAAAAGGCGTGAAAGGACGGGTCATATTCCTGATAGGGCGTGTTGAGATTCGGCCCGAGGTTGAGGGGCTCGCCCCACTCGCCTTCCGGGCCGCGTCGGGAGGCCCAGAGGTCAAAGCCACCGTGGCCACCTTCCCGGTCGGAGGAGAAGTATAGCAGCTTGCCGTCGGGGCTGAGGTTGGGGCCTACTTCGGAACGCTCGGAGTTCAGCGCCTCTATGGGGCGGGCGTTTTCCCAGGCCGAGCCGTTCCAGTCCATAATCCAGAGGTCGGCGCCTTCCCCGGGACGTCCCTTAACGAAGACGAGGGCGAGGTGATCGGCCGAGACGGTGGGGTCGTAATGGTCCTCGGACGCGTTCAACTCCGGCGAAGCCAGGGCGGGAACTTCCCATACGAAGTCGCGCAACTGGGCCCAATCGGGATCCTGACGCACATCCACGCCGTCCACGTAGGCGTTGGGCCGCAATGCGAGCCAGGTTAGGAGACCGACGACAAGAGCCAAGCCTGCGGCGCTTCCCCACAGCCTGCGCTTGTTCGCCGCGAAGGCGGCCCATATCTCGGCCAGCTTGTCCCGCCAGTCCGAGGAATCGGCGTTCGCATTCGGCGTCTTCGATTCCTCTTCGCTCATGTTATCGGGCCACTCCTCGTCAGTTTGCGGAGGGAAGCTTGTACTGATAGCCGATGTTGGCGTCGGCGAAGCCCACCTCTTTGCAGCAGGCCATAGCGTTGGCGACGCTCTCATGGTAAGCCTTGCGATCTCCGCGGACCAAAACCTTTTGGCTGGAGTCCGACTCCAAGGCCTTTGTCAACTCCAACCGGATGCCCTCCATCTCCATGACCTCGTGGCGTTTGGAGACGGGATTGTTGAGGAGGTATGTGCCGTCGGCGCGCACGTTGATGGTAATGGTCTTGGGCTTGGCGCTGAGGCTGGAGGGAGCGACGGCACTCTCGGGCAGGTTCACCGAATGATCGGTCTCCTCCTCCTTGAAGGTGGCGGTGGCGAGAAAGAAAATGATTAGGATGAACATCACATCCAGCAAGGAGGAGACGTTGATGACGCCGTCGTCTCCAGATTCGTCCGTTCGTATTCTCATAAAGGTTACGGATGGTGCATACGGTTCAGACGGAAGCGGCGGCGGGCTCGGAACCCGAAGCGGCTTTCCCCTTGTCGGATGAACCAGAGGTCCCCCTGCCCTTGCCTCGGGAAACGGGCTTGGAACCGCTGTCGCCGACGTGTTCAAGAAACTCGATGGCCAGCTCGTCGATTTCGTCCACAATGGCGTCCACCTTGCCGCTAAGGACTTGGTAAACGAGTAGAACGGGAATAGCCAAGGTGAGGCCGGCGGCGGTTGTGACAAGGGCCTCGTAAATGCCTTGGGCCAAAGTGTCGGCCTTGCCCGCCCCCGCCGAACTGGCGGCCTGGAAAGCACCGATCATGCCATACACCGTCCCGAGCAAGCCGAGCAGAGGGGCTACAGCGGCAATGGCGGATAAGGGCCGCAGTTGCCGCTTCATCTTGCCGACCTCGCGGGCGCCGGCGTCCTCAATAGCTTTTTCGATGACCTCGTTTCCTCGGCCAATCTTGGGGATGCCCGCCTTGAAGATGCGGGCCACGGGTCCTCCCGTTTCCTCGCAATGGGCCAAGGCGGCTTCGACTTCGTTCCCCTTCGATCCGAGGCTGTCACGTAAGCCTTCGCGGAAGCCCTGAGGGAAAACTTGGTCTCGACGCAGGGACAAGACCTGCATGATGACTACGTAGACGGCCACAAGAGAGCAAATCCCGATAGGAATCATCAACGCGCCTCCCTTCATGACCAAGTCGAGAAGGGTTTCGGGCTCCTTGGGCGTTTCGCCCGCAGGTTGATTCTGCGGGGCGTTCTGGGCGAAGGCGTCCGTTCCTTGAAAAAGGAAGACGAGGGAGACGGCGCACACCGCTAGAAAGAACGTTCGGTATTTGTAGTTCATGTCGATGACGGCTGTAAGCGTGTGGTTAGGTCGGATGACGAAGGTGAAAGCTACGAAGAAAAAGCGGAAAGGGACTGCGATCAGGAACCGAGTTTGGCCATGAGGGCTTTGGCGGCGGAAGCGGCGGTGGTGTCGGGATATTTTTGGACGATTTGCTCGTAATTGGCCTTGGCTTGCTCGGGGCGGCCTTTGGCTTCCAAAGCCTTGCCCATGTCGAGCAGGGCTCGGGAGGCCCACTTGGGGTAAGCGTAGTTCACCTCCACTTTAACGAAGGCCTTGATGGCCTCATCGTAGGCCTTTAGGGCGAAATGGCACTCGCCTATTTGGAACTGGGAACGGGCCGTGGTTTCATCCCGTCCACCCTCCTCGAGCACGGCTCCGTAACGGGTGATGGCCAAGGCGTGCTTGCCTTGGTTTTCCAATGCCCAACCGATACCGAACTTGGCCCGGAGAAGGAAGTCGCTGGCTGGGTATTCGCGAATGAAGGCTTCGTAAGTGCGTTGGGCGTTGGCCCAACGGTTGGTGAGACCCTCGGTTTCGCCTTGGCGAAG